>JAFIHQ010000012.1 GCA_017849315.1 Treponema sp. | reverse complement strand
TCCTTGGTTGACAGGTTATAAGGCTGTTTCCCGACCTTGCTAAGCTAAGAATCTCGCCTTGTACCAAGAAACTCAAGAAACCCAAAAAACCGATGGCAAAAAAAAAGCCGCCCTCTGCAAGGCGGCCTTCCGAACCAAAATCCATGTATTAGGATTTGATACCATACTTGCGATTAAATCGCTCAATACGTCCTGCAGTGTCTACAAGCTTTTGTTTGCCGGTAAAGAAGGGGTGACAGGCGGAGCAAATTTCAACCTGTATGTTCTTTACCGTCGAACGGGTCTCGATGACATTGCCACAGGCGCAGGTTATGGTAGTGAGCTCGTACTTTGGATGAATACCTTTCTTCATAAAACCCTCCGCTCGCACAGCCCTAAAAAGGAGCCGCGATTACTTACAAAGTCTGAAAACCAGCCATTAAAGACGGCATAAAGATCGAAATATCAAGATACAACAGAATTCAAAAAAAGTCTATGAGTCCAGACCGGCATACGCAGGATTGCTCATTGACTTAAGGAAAGCCTCATTGTTCTTGGTTTTCATCATTCTGTCTATGAGAAGCTCGATAATATCCGAGTCGTCCATAGGATTGATCACCTTGCGCAAAACCCAGATTTTCTGCAGCTCTTCCTCGCTCAAGAGAAGCTCCTCTTTTCTGGTGCCTGACTTCTTGATGTTGATTGCCGGGAAAAGTCGCTTATCAGACAGTCTGCGATCAAGGTTGATTTCCATGTTGCCGGTACCTTTAAACTCTTCAAAGATGACCTCATCCATGCGGCTTCCTGTATCGATAAGCGCCGTGGCTATGATTGTGAGCGATCCGCCGTTCTCGATATTGCGCGCGGCACCGAAAAACCGCTTTGGTTTATGCAGCGCGTTGGAATCGACACCGCCAGACAGGATCTTGCCGGAGGTCGGCACGGTCTGGTTGTATGCCCGAGCGAGTCTTGTGATAGAGTCTAGCAGAATGACGACATCCCTGCCGTGTTCGACCAGGCGTTTGGCCTTTTCCAAGACCATTTCTGCAACCTGGACATGCCGCGTTGCCTGCTCGTCGAAAGTAGAAGAAATGACTTCCGCCTGCACCGACCGCTCCATGTCGGTTACCTCTTCTGGCCGCTCATCTATCAGCAGCACAATGAGATAGACCTCAGGATGGTTTTTTGTAATCGCATTTGCGATCTTCTGAAGCAAAATGGTCTTGCCGGTTTTTGGTGGCGAGACTATGAGCCCGCGCTGCCCTTTGCCGATCGGACAGAACAGGTTGATAATCCTTGTGGAGATCTCTTCGGTTGCCGTCTCCAGGTTGAGCCTTTCGTTAGGGTAGAGCGGGGTGAGGTTTTCGAAAGGTATGCGGTTCTGAGCTACAGCAGGTTCATCGAAATTGACTTGTTCGATGCGGAGCATTGCAAAGAAGCGTTCTGCTTCTTTAGGACTCCTGATTTGCCCGTAGACGGTATCGCCCGTTTTCAGATTGAAAAGCCGTATCTGCGAGGGGGAAATATAGATATCATCCGTGCCTGGCAAATATGAATTCTGCGGAGAACGCAAGAATCCATACCCATCGGGCAGAATCTCGAGCGCACCATAGGCGTAGATAATTCCGCCTTTTCCTGTATGGGATTTAAGTATATAGAATATGAGTTCTTGCTTTTTTAGTGCTATAAGCTCGTCGTGGTTAATACCATACTGGGCGCCAAGCTCTCGGAGCTCTTTGATTCCCATTTTTGTGAGGTCATTGATGAGTAACCGTGCACGCGTCTCCGTGTGCTCCTGGCGAGCGCCCTCATGATTCTTGCCTTGCGCCATTCTCTCTTGGTTTTCCCGCTTACGCGCGAGTCCATTCATTACCTCTTTTTCCGTGGCACTCAGCGGCAATCCAACGATGGAGCCTTCGAGCGTTGTCCGGACTAGGCCATTCCCAATTTCAGAATCGGCGGCTGCTCTCGATTCGGGTTTCTGAAGTTTTGAATATCCACTGGCTTCCTGATCCGGAAGCGTATGCTCTTCGAGCTCTTCTACTGCAGGAACTTCCAGAGTACCATTGCTTGCTGAGTCATCGGCGCCTGCAAAAGGCAAAGAAGTGGCATCAGAATACCCTTCAGTTCCAAGCCTGGTGGCTACAGAGATGTCCTCGGGCTCCCTGTCTCCTGATTCTCCAAAAGAGTCCCCAAGCGACTCACCTGTTTCCCGGTCCGTTTTTGAGATCGGTTTCTTGCGTAACTTTATTTTTTTCACGCTCTTCTGACTTGAGGCCGTTCTCTGAACAGACTTGGGAGTGTTATCATTCATCGTATTGTTCATAAGTGTACGTCGTACATGACCCGTGTGCCTTTGCTCGGTCTCAAAACCGTGTTTTTCGGCTGCATCTTCAGTATCTTGAGTCTGGATGTCTTTTTTTTCATTGGCAATTTCTTCTGACAAAATTTGTGGGGGTTCAATCCCTGAGGTATCGGGAGAGTCTGGCTGGCCTACGTTCATAAAAACCTTCTGACTGATTTAACCAAAGGCTGAAATACCCTGGTTTACCGGATCAATGTTTTGAATCAACGGTATAAACAATTTCCTGTATTAGATTTAGATCTTATTGAAAAGGGACGAAAATCGAATTACTTAGTAACAATATAGTATTGTGGTCCTTATCTGTCAACATGTTTCAGAAAAAGCAAAGCTCTTGCCTGCCAAGAGGCCATAAAGCAGTAACTCTAAATCCTGTAAAGAGATAAATGAAAAAACAAAAAGAGGAAAAGAGCTTGCCCTTTTCCTCTTTTTGACGAACGGCACAACAACGCTTAGTCGTCAATTGATTTCTTGAAGGTTTTGGAAATCAACGCGGGATCCATTTCCCAAGCTGCCTTTTTCAACTCACGCCCTGGCCGGAATCCTGCTACACCGTGGTCTTGCACGGAAACGATTTCTCCCGTCTTGGGGTTACGAGCCTTGGTTCTACCTTTACGAAGCTTGACCTCAAACGTACCAAAGCCACGGAGCTCTACGGTTTTTCCGCTTAAAATAGCACCCTTGATTTCCGAGAAAAGCCCATCAATTAACTCATGAATTTCTTTTCTCGTCGTCTTGCTGGAAGGCGGAAGGTTTGCGTATAAAGCGTCTATAAGTTCGGCCTTTGTCAACTTTTCAGCCATTTTGCTTACGCTCCTAAAAATCCAAATACATCAGTTGCTGCAAAGCAGCGTTTATCAACAAAACTTCAGCCTAGCCCTCGAGCCGATTTACGAGCTTTTGCATCCTAGATTTCTTGCGGGCGGCAGTGTTTTTCTTGACTATGCCTTTGCGTGCAGCTGTATCGATCCGTTTAATCATGTCCTGAAGAGCGGCTTTTGCTTCTGCAACATTGTTGGCTTGTGCCGCAACAACTACTTTTTTGGACGCTGTTCTAATCGCGCTCTTTGCACTTTTGTTTCTGAGACGGCGCTTTTCGTTTTGGCGCATTCGCTTCTCAGCAGAAAGATTCTTTGTGCTCAAAGGGAGTCCTCCCGGAAGATTTTCAATTCAAAGTGAATTGATCAAATTAAATAACTCATGAAAGCTATCAGAGACTCTTTTTAATGTCAAGACTGCAATTGACTCGAAGGCGGCCATTCTGATTAAATGGTATAAAGAATTAGAAGTAGGCGCCCTATGAGTTCAATATTGACAGTTCTTGTAATTGCAGTGGTTTTGTTGTGTTTTGTATGGTTCGAATTCATTCTTAGGATACTCTACGCGTTTGGGTCCAGAAAAAAGGCCTATGAGCTCAGCCTAAGGTATGAGACTCGGGCTATTCATCTCATTTTTTCATTACTCGCCACTTACAGAGGCTTTCGGATTACCTATGAGAATTGCCTTAAAGAGCCTTTACCAAAGCGCTTCTTGGTTGTCTCTAATCACCAGAGCCTCTTTGATATTCCTCTCCTTATGGAGATGATGCCAAAGGAAACCAAAGCCCGTTTTGTAGCAAAAAAGAGTCTTGGTAGAGGCATTCCGCTTATTTCGTTCTTTTTGAATAGGTTGGGGCACGCGCTGGTACAGCAGGATGGAGATCCCGTACACGCAATGCAGGCCATCGAAAAGATGATGTTGCGCAGCAAGAAGGAAGGCACCTTACCAGTAATCTTCCCAGAGGGTCACAGGTCTACGACAGGAGCCTTAAGACCGTTTCACTCTGCAGGCTTCAGGAAAATACTCGAAGTCGATCCCCTGCCCATCCTGGTGGTTTGTAT
>JAFIHQ010000111.1 GCA_017849315.1 Treponema sp. | reverse complement strand
TTCTTTAGCATCAACCAAGAGTTTCTTGGCGGTCTCCAAATAATCGTCTTCCACTAAACTCTTGCCCACCGTGTGGCCTTGTACCTTGAGGAAGGTGTAAGCCATCCCGCCACCAATAATCAGCGCGTCGGCAGTTTTTAGAAGGTTCTCCAACACACCAATTTTGGAGGAAACCTTGGCACCGCCAATTATGGCTACCATTGGTTTAGGAGGGTTGTGCAAGAGCGGCTCCAAGTTGGCTACTTCTTTTTCCATCAAGAAGCCACCAACGCTCACCTTGCTGAACTTGGCGATAGTTGCCGTAGAAGCATGTGCTCTATGAGCAGTGCCAAACGCGTCGTTAACATAGATATCACCGTAGCTGGCAAGCTCTTTTGCAAGCTTTTCCTGCTCGCTCGTGTCTTTTGACGTCTCTTCCTTATGGAAACGCGTATTCTCGAGCATGGCAACTGACCCATCAGGTAGAGCGTCGATAGCAGCTTTTTGACCAACGCAGGATGGCAAGAACACAACAGGACGACCGAGTTTTGCGGCCAGATAGTCGGCAACCGGTTTCATTCTGTGTTTTCCATTTAGATAAGCCTCAAGATCAAAGGGCTTACCTTCTTTTTCGGCCTTTTCTTTTGCCTTGGCTGCATCCTTGTCCGGATCACCCAAGTGGGACATCAGGACAAGGCTCTTGGCACCATGATCGAGAATGTAGTTTATGGTTGGCAGGGCAGCCATGATTCTTGTGTCGTCCTGGACCTTCCCATCTTTCATGGGCACGTTGAAATCAACCCGCATGATAACCCGCTTTCCTTTTAATTCCACATCCTTCACTGTCTTTATCATATCAGCGCTTCCTTGCTGTCAGATTGTCAAACTGGCCTTTTGTCGGCTCAATAGTTCTTTCGCTTTCCCAATGCTTATTTCTTTCTGGAATCCATATAGCGCAACAGATCGACTACGCGGTTGGAATAACCCCACTCATTGTCGTACCAGGAAACGACCTTGAAGAACCTCTTTTCGCCAGGGAGGTTGTTCTGGAGCGTAGCAAGGCTGTCATAGATCGAAGATCTGCTGTCATGGACAAAATCCGTAGAAACGAGCTCTTCATTGCAATAGCCGAGCAGGTTTTTCAGGTAGGTCTCCGAAGCTTTCTTCATAAGTGCATCGATCTCTTCGATTGAAGTATCGCGTGCGGCGCGGAAGGTCAAATCGACAACGGAAACGGTCGGGGTAGGAACCCGGAAGGACATTCCAGTGAGTTTGCCCTTGATTTCGGGAATGACCTCGCCGACTGCTTTGGCAGCGCCAGTAGTCGAAGGGATAATATTGATAGCCGCAGCTCTACCACCTCTCCAGTCCTTCTTGGAAACGCCATCGACGGTTTTTTGGGTTGCAGTATATGAGTGGATGGTGGTCATAAGACCGGTCTCGATGCCAATGCCTTCTTTAAGAAGCACATAGACGAGCGGAGCCAGGCAGTTTGTAGTGCACGAGGCATTGGAAACGACGTTGTTCTTTTCCGGATCGTACTTGTCCAAATTGACTCCAACAAGGAAGGTCGGAATTTTCTTGTCTTCTGCCTTGCTCTTTGCTGGAGCGGTAATTATGACCTTTTTGGCGCCTGCTTCAAGATGCCCATAGGCTTTTTCATCGGTAAAGAGTCCAGTGGACTCAATAACATATTCGACTCCAAGTTTGGCCCACGGAAGGTTTTTGAGCTCCTTTTCTGCCATAATGCAAGCAATTTCGTGGCCATTTACAACAAGAATATCGTCCTCTGCCTTGGATGGATCGCTCTTCTTGCTGGTGATATCGGCCTTCATTTTGCCCTGCGTGGAATCATATTTGAGCTGGTAGGCAAAATACTTTGCATCGGTGGTGACATCGACGACGCCGACAACATCAATCTTGTCTCTGCCAACGCCAAGGAGCCCCTGATCAACAATGGACTGGAAAACGAGTCTTCCAATTCGACCAAAACCATTAATAGCTACTTTCATACAGTTCCTCCTCGGGAACAATGGATTCAAAAAAGCGCCAACTGCACTTTATACCCAGTTTTAGATAAAAATATATCTAAACCGGAAACCTGCGTCAATAGATCGCATCACCATATATACTCCTTTTCTGTATAAAATTCCAGTATCCACGGTAAGAACGCAATCAATTGACCAAGGTTCTCCGTTTGTATAACCTTTACTTATGGCAAGAACGTCCCATGGGCGGTTTCGCACCCTGTTAATTGTCTCGCTTCTCTGGGTAGGCATTCTGGGCGCTGCACTTGGCCTGGCCTTGGGGCAGACTGTCAACACCATTCAGACCGAGAACTTTACTGAGTTCACAAGTGCTTTACCTACCAAACTTTATGACATAAAAGGCAGACTCATTACTGAGTTTTATGCAGAAGAAAAGCGAGACCCTGTCTCAATAAAAGAGCTACCCCAACACCTTATCGATGCTTTTATAACTAGAGAGGATCAGGCTTTCTATTCTCATAGAGGCTTTACCATAAAGGGGCTCACCCGGGCGGCCTTTGGAAAAGTCGTGGGCCGAGATCTAGGCGGTGGCTCAACCATAACACAGCAACTCGCAGGGACACTTTATGCCGACCGCAGGGATTACTCAATAAAGCGAAAACTGGTGGAACTCTGGTGGGCCTTGCAGCTTGAACGGCGCTACACCAAAGACGAGATCTTGGAGATGTACCTTAACAGAATGGTTATGGGTCCCGGAGTCTACGGAGTCGAAGCGGCCAGCCAATACTTCTTTGGTCATTCAGCAAAAGATTGTAACGTGGCCGAATCTGCAATCCTCGCCATTCAGCTTGCAAGCCCCCGCAAATACGATCCGTACCGGAACCCGGCCAACGCCCGAAGCCGTTCCAGAGAGATTCTAGAGCAAATGGTGTCTCACAAACTCGTCTCCCGGGACGAAGCAAATACTTCATTTAACGCTTTTTGGGACTCCTTCGATTACACTAGAGTTTCGGCCTCTGCCTTCTATATGCGTGAGGATAAGGCTCCATGGTTTAGCGAGTATGTCCGACGCCAACTTGAAGACATGCTCTATGGTTCTTTGGATCTGTATTCAGATGGACTTTCTGTCTATACGACCCTCGATTTGGACCAGCAAGAGGCGGCAACCGCCTACATGAAGAGTGGGATAGAAAGGGCCAACAACAGTTTTAGGCGAACTTCAACCCAGAAATTCGCGTATGCAGACACAGTGTATACTCCAATTGTAGAGCTCCTAGGGCTAACGTTCAACATTAGTCCGCTCTTGGTTTCTTCTGCCAAGAATGAAGCCCAGTCGTATTCTTATTATAAATCGAAGATAAATCCTACCTTGGACGCCCTTGCTTTGATGTTTGGCATGAGTGACCTAAAGAGTCTCACCAATGCTGGTACGGCTAAACTCAAAACTGACCTCGAAAAGTCCGTCGTTCAAGGGGCTCTGGTTACCATCGACAACAGCAATGGGTACATAACGGCTTTGGTTGGCGGGTCGGATTACAATTCGGATAACCAGCTCATCAGGGCAACACAGTCCAAGCTGCAGCCAGGATCAACGTTCAAACCCCTCTATTATTCGGCTGCCATCGATTCCCGGAAAATTACCGAGGGAACGCTTATCTATGATACTCCAACGGTATTCTACAACCCGGACGGGACGCCTTATATGCCGATGAACTTCAAAGGCGAATGGACCGGATCGCTTCTTGCATGGCAGGCATTGGCAAAGTCTATGAATGTGCCGTCGGTCAAGGTGCTCCAAACGGTAGGGTTCGATGCTGCAATCGAAAGAGCGGCAGCCTTGCTCGGGATTACTGACCGAAACGAGATTAAGGCGACCTTCCCAAGAGTTTACCCCTTGGCGCTTGGAGTAATCGGCGTTTCTCCGCTGCAGATGGCAAGGGCTTACTCGGTTTTTGCCACCGGCGGGAAATCGGTGACCCCGATAGCCATTCGCTACGTAGAAGACCGAAATGGGAATGTTATACTCAACCCTGAAATGGATGCGCTCAATGCCCAAAAAAGCATGGGACAAAAGGCACAAATTATCAGTCCTCAGAATGCTTACGTAATGACAGACATGATGAAGCGTGTCGTCTGGTCTGGGACTCTTGCGGGTTCCACACAATCTGGTGCCATCTTCAAACAAACAGGGGCCGATGGCAAAACCTACACAATGCCCGTGGCAGGCAAGACTGGTACGACGCAGAACTGGGCCGATGCCTGGACTCTCGGCTTTAGCCCCTATTTTACGACCGCAATCTGGCTGGGGTTCGACAGACCAGGCAACACGCTCGGTATTGAACAGACTGGCGCGACAGCCGCGGCTCCAATCTGGTCAAATTATATGCGCGATATACATAAGGGCTTGCCTTATAAAGACTTCCCGAAGCCTCAAAGCGGTATCGTGACTGCCACCGTCTGTGCAAAATCAGGGCTCCTACCTACAGAATACTGCAATGAAGGCACAGTCAACCTGGTCTACATGGACGGCACTCAACCTACTACCTCGTGCAACATTCATGTGGCACCTGGCACAGAGGCACAGGATCTTGTCGGCAAGCTGCTGGGGTCTGACACCTCGGTTAGTATCCCAGACCTAGGTGCGTCCAATGTTGAAGGGCCTAAAGTTTCTCCACAGCAACAATCTGAACCAAACGGTGGGTTCCAGAATTCTCAGAATATTCAAAACCCAAGCTCTAACGCGAACTCCAATCAGTCAAATCAGTCAAACGGCCTGGACAGCACGTTGAGAGTCGATTTGCCCGGATTCTAGCCGGCGATCCTAATGGGCCCTAATCGGCACCCGACCTGTGAGGTGTCCTTGCCTGGAAAATTCGAGAGATAAGCGAGACGAAGAAAATAACCAAGGCGATCAAGGCCGAGAGCGTTTTTATCATTTCATCAGGCAGCCCAGAGGAATAGCCCGCACGAACTGGTTCCAGATCTGGATCCACCGATGCAAGAGGTTGGTTTAGCAGAACGTTAGTGTCGTCCTCATTCGTCATTGATGGCGTCTTAAGTACCACCATCTTTTCGTTTTCTTTTATGTAGCCAATCTCGCGTGCCTGTACCGCTATGCGTTCCGTGTCGTTTTGCAATAGGTCTTTAACTTCTATAAGCCTGGTATTTTCTTGTTGAAGTTGATTGGATCTTTCCTGCATGAGTAGAATTGTGTGTTGCAGTTCTTCATACGCGAGTAGCCCAGCTTGACCGGCAACGAAGGATACAACACAGTACGAAACTATGCACGCACAAATGGCACTCCAAAAGGCTTCTTCGAGCGCTTTGCGTGCCACACCTGTTGCAGGTCTGTGATCGTGGCCCGGGCTCATATTCAGTTCCATAACCTCATTTACGGATAGATCAGGATTGAGCTTTAGCAATATTGACAATGCATCACAGGAACTCTAGAGTTAACAACTGAACTTCAGGTGCTAGAAACGCTTTGCCCAAACTGGAGAAGCAACGTGGCGAAAAACAGGGATTTTCCGGGACACCCCATAGCCGGCTGGGAAGACGTTCCAGTCGACGAGGAATCTCTGGACGAGGACGAAGGGGCCTTTTTGAGCCCTGCCGATGTCCAGGACCTCCTGGAATCCCTAGAAGACAACGATAGACGACTCTTGGGTATTGCAGAGACTGGAGCAGAGACTGAAATCGAAGAAACTTCCCCCTCTGTCCATTCTGCCAGCCAGTCGTCGACACTTGGAGAAGACTCCGGGCGGGAATCAATGCCCCAAACTGCTCAAGGCGCGGCCAATCGACCCTTGAGAGATCAAAGTCGAATCGACGCGATACAGTCCGATATGCTCGCACGTATCGCCACCGAAGTCCGTAGCATCAAGATGGAGTTAGCGGGTATCAAGCGCCAATATGAAGAAGATCGTTCGGCTAGGCTCGATTCGGACCTGGAACTCGCGCAAAGCGAACAGCCCGCTAGCACGAAATATACAACCCCGACAACCAGCAAAGAGGCTTTGGGGGATGCAGTGGAAAGCCAGCATGGGGTGGAAAACCAGCTTAAGGAAGCTTTTCGCTTGGAACCCCGAGAATCGCAGGCGGTTACCTCGGAAAAAAGAAGATATCTTCCAGAGAACACTTTTGAGGACCTCAAACGCCTTCTCAATTACTTGGACAGTCTTCTGGAGGCTCTTCCAGAAGAAAAAATCGACGAATTTGCGCGCTCCGAGTATTTTGAGCTTTACAGAAGGGTGTTCGAGTTTTTTGGCCTGGTTTAGGCATACGAGACACTTCCCTCTTTGTAAATTCCGTCAATTTTCTTAAGAATGCGCTTTCAGTGAATAAATGCGCCTTCAGTGAATAAAAAAGGTTGTCCCGGGCGCAAAACCGTATTTTTTCCCAAGCCAATTCTGTATCGTCTGAGCTCTAGTCGTAAAAGAACTGCCATAAGTAGCCATATAAGCCTCAAGTTTCTCTTTGAGCTCCGGATGGTGTTCCAGCATCCGATTGACAGGCGTAGTGGAGAAGTACTTTTCGGCTGCAGAATAGGGTTGCTGGACCAGGTATGCTTGCATTTCGTTGGCCATAAGATAGGCCGAGCTCGTGTTGTAATTCATCCAACCAAAATAGAGATACCAGAACCACTTCTCCTCGTCCGACATCGAATTCCACATCGAAACACAGAAGTTCCTATAGGATTCATCAACAAAAAAAACCGCATGTGAAGACTCATGCGTCAGGAAGGTATGCCGAAGATATGGTGGTGATTCTTGACTAAGAGAGATAATTGCGCCGCCCAGCGCTTTGTAGGTCTGGCCATCTTTAGCAATAATTCCTTGCTTTATCAAGAAATCTCTTAAAGTGATTTCTTGTTGGTTCAGAGGAAAGTTCTGTGCAGACGCAGCAGAAAAAAACGCAGCCAAATCCTCAGACCGGTAATCGTGGGCGTTCCATCCATGCAACGAAGTGATTTCACTGTCAGACGCAAGTCTGCCAGCAAAACCGCGCTTTTCTACATAAAAAGCTATCCGCTTAAGGTAGCTGTCTTGTGTCGCATAGTTCCTGAAGTCAAAGACCAGGACATTGGGCAGCACGTTCCAGCGGCAGTACTCATAATCGCCTTCCAGAGTGCCTTGAGAGATCAGCATGATCCCAGGATCCAGTAGCCTTATTTGTTCCTCCGGAATGAATTCGATGTATGCAGCACTTATTGACACAAGGTTTGGTATACGTAGACGAATAGGACTTTGCGCATTCTCAATGCGGGCGAGGGGTATAACAAAAGACTTGGTCGGATTACTGCACTTCACGTTAAATCGCGTTCCTGCGAGAACAGTAATTTCTGCGCTGACTGGATTGGCATATTTCACAACAAGAGCGGCCGTGCCCTGCTGCTTGTCCACCGCCGTTTTCTGTGCAACAGCATTGCTTGGGAAGTTCTCAATAGACCAAATCGTATTGCGGCTGTTCGCGCTATCAGGAGCATAGGAGAAACCATCCGACAACCGGAAACGTTTGTTCCCCAAGTTTTCGAAACCCTGGAACGACGGTAGAACAGCTATCCACTGTATGCTTGCAATCGCCTCGTCTTTATTTGCCGAAGTAACGTTTTGCCCGCTACCAGGACTCCTGGGTGGTGCAAGGGCTATCGAACACGTTGATAGCTTAGATCCTTGCGGCAACGAAAGATAGAAGGTCGTTTCTCCTTTTGAAGGGGCAAACCGTACTTCTCTTAGTGTTGCTCCAGAACCATTGCCGTATCGGAAGACGACAAGAAGATTGTCGACATAAACATTCAAGTTAACCGCAAGCATTTCTCCACCGCCAAGTGCAACGGGCTTTCTGAGGACATAGGTATTACTTGCTCTGGATGCAGTAAAAACGCCCTCGCTACCTTCCGGAAAACTCGTCTTTTGGGTAAATGGCAGCGGCTCTCCACTCGCTGCCTTCCATTTAAAGCTAGAAATCGTTGCGCCTTGACACGAAACCAGGAAAAATCCAAAGCAGAAGATTACGAGTAACCATGCCGAGGGGGGTACATACGGCACAAGCAGCCATCGTCTTGGTTTAGATTGCACACTGGTCATGAGGCATTGTCCCTCTGGTATCATGAATTATCTAACAAGCTTGAGTAGTCAGACTTCCAGGCAGAGCTTTTCTCTCATACTCAATACGGTTTTGGCGGCCGTCCTTGCAATGTCAAACCGCTTTGTCCCTGCCAAGGCATGGTTTTTTTCAAGGAGTAAACGCCAACAGCCCAAGAAATCTCCCGGGACATATGCCAACTTAGTGAGCTGAGATGCTATCTCTCTATGAGAAGGCTCAAAACGCTTGTTTGCCATAAACACGCTCGCAGCGGCGTACCGCATGAAGCCGCTCTGAGATATGAGAAGGAAGTAGCCATCTTCGCTGACGCAAGCAGCACCGAGGTCGGAAAGATAGTGCTCCATTTTGGAGCTAAAGTTGTCGAAAAGCCCAAGCCAGGCAGCTTGCGGAAAGTCTTCGAGTTTCTGACGGGCGGCTACAATCCATCCCGATTTGTCAAACAAAACTCGGTGGTGTAGAATCCTAAAAAAAGGATAGGTTCCTGCATTTTTCAACACTGCCAGATTTTCAAGAGGATGGCTCACTAGTGCGTCAATGACCTTGAGGTTCTTGTATTCGATCCTTATAGGCACCTCGTCCAAGAAAAACCTGTCTTTGCTGAGATTAGCTGCTGTCTCAAAATCACCAGGGTCGCCAAAAGCACTGCGCCTGGCGTCTGGTCCAGGAAAATCCCCTTGATAATACACATCGATAACAAGTGCAAAGTAGGGATCGTAAGCAAAAGCCTCGGAGCGCGGATCAACCGTCATACACTCCACGCCATTCCAGCTCGAAATTGTCGTTTGGAGGGATTCTATCAGCGTGTCTACCTTACTTCTCATGCTCTTCACCTTTACCTTGCTTCTGTAAAAATTGTATCATGGCTTTGTGGGTTATACTACTGTGTATGAAGAGAAGAAGGACCTTTTTGTTCTTGGGTTTGTTCCAGAGAAGAACATTACAAAAATCGTCTACGATATGCGAACTGAAGCATTTGGGTTAGGAGATACGCCGGACCTGCTTGGAATGCCGGCTGCAGTATTGTTAGGCTTTTTTGAGAACAAAGAAGGCGACTTCAAAGTACCGAAACGCCAAGCATTTGTCTCACAATGTGCTACACTTTTTGATGCCATTCCGGAAAAACTTTTGTTTGCACGTCTGGAGGCCCGTGCGGGCTACCAGCTTCTTGTACCTGAACCGCAGATTTCAGATAGGGCTTTTGAAGTCGCCAAGATTTCGGCTGAATCGTGGGGGCTGTCCAGAGTGAGCTCTCTAGACTATCCTAGTGCTTGGCTGGGCGGTTTTTTTGTTGGAAAAGCTGTTACTCCCCCGGTGCCCATGGCGTTTTCTTTCTATCATTTTGCCATTGTGCTCTATGCGATAGAAACGCGCCAAGATTCTGCCGCAGTGTCGATTCACTGGACCGAATGTGCAAGGGCACCCAGAAAAGTGCATAAGAACGATTGATAGATTGAGAGTCAGAGCAAAAACCGGGTAAGATAAACGTCGGAGGAACGATGAAACGAAAGTTGTTTGTTACTGTGTGTGCACTGATGTTGTGCGCTTTGCCATTGTGTGCTCAAACAGCTGAGACAGGCGCAGCAAAAGCCATCCCAGAAAGCCAACAAAAGGACAGCCAAGCCATTGTACTTGCGGTGGGCGTCAATGTTCCTCTTTTTATACTGCCTGCCGATGCGGAAGCGACTCAAAATAATACCTTGGGTATTGGTGCGGCATTTGGTCTGCAATATCAGTACTTTGTTCTTAACCACCTGTCTTTAGGAGGGTCGTTATTTGGGTCTTTTGCGACGACCTTGGCCGGCCAGAGCCTCTTTGTAGCTCCGATATCAGCTCATGCTGCGTATTGGTGGGGTGGCTCGCCAATCGAGTATACCGCAGGCTTGGACCTTGGCATGACGGTGATGCGCCTTTCGGGCGACGGAATGCTGACACCATTTGCCAAAATCGGAGGGGGAGCCTACTACAAGCTGGACAAGTCGTGGTCGCTGGGTGGATTGGTCAGCATGTGGCTCATACCAGAAATACATATCGGCGAGTACTCAAACTTGACGCGTTATGGCGGTTTTTTTGACGTTTCCGTGTCGGCTGTCTATCATTTTTAGGGCTTAGGAGTTGAATATGAGAAAAAACAAGTTCCCCAGTCTTATAACGCTGGGAATTCTTATAGTACTTAGCGCTACCCTTTCTTTGAGTTGCAACAACTCCTTCGGTGTTTTTCATGAGATTCAGACCGAGAAACCGCAAGAAGGAACAGATACTTTTGTGAAGGGGAGCGTCAAAGCCCTTGCCGAAGATGACACGAACTACTATGCAGCAATGTCCAAGATATTCTATAGACCAAAGCATACCGACGGCAGCAGTTCGACTGATGGTACGGTTTTGAAAACGTGGAAACTTCTGAAGGTAAACGGGGAGAGCGACTATTTCTGCTCAGGAATGGTTTCGGACGGAGCAGGCACACTCTATGTCGCGTCCTCGGCCAAGGATTCCGGAATTCTGAACGGAATCTATTCGACTATTGATGCGGGAGCGAATTGGACTAACCTTATCACTGGTTCCGACGACACTTTCTCAAATAGCTACGTAGATACTCTGTTTTTCGCTGGCGATCACCTCTTTGTCAGCGCGCACAGCATTAACCCAGCAGGAGATGACCTCTACGCCCTGTATTACTACGATGGTACGTCATTTAAGCTGGCAGGATCGGCCATGGCTGGTCTTCCTTACTGCATTACCGATCTTGCATACGACGGATCGAATTATTGGGCGATGAACAAGGAAAAAGTCTTTGTTGGAGACGATAGTACTGGTGTTATTGCCATGGCCCCAGACACCACAAGCGGAACGCCGCAGGCAAACGCCGACAGGCTCTTATGTGGACTTTTTGTCGACTCGAGTAACAGAATCCATGTAACTACCTATGATGACTATCTTTTTACCTACGTATCGAACGCATGGACTTCCAGGTCAATCTCCGAGTCTGGGTCACATAGCTCTTCCATTCGCCTTGGCAAAATCATTGAAATCACCAAAGGGCCTTCTGATAAAAAGCTTCCCCGCCTCCTTATAGCGAATACTTCCAGCACCACAAGCTACGGCTACTATGAGTATCCATACGAGGACAGTAGCACCACAATACAGGCTGTCGCAGGTGCAAACGGCATTGTGGCCGGCGGCTCGAGTACGTATAACTCCACGGTAAGAGGGAAACCGGTCAACGTCTTCTATGTGTCGCAAGATAAGACTGTGCTTTTTGTAGGACTATCATCCAACGACTCCAGTTCTTATTCGCTCTATTCTTCGACCTACAGCAGTGCGGAGGGCAAGTGGTCCGGGTGGTCGGCGGAATAGTTCAGAATGCCCTCTAAGAACAACAAAAAGGATGGGGAAGATTCTCTTTTCGATAATAGAGAGGTTGAATCTTTTGCAGGGCATCAGGATATGAAAGAAACCAGCGAGCCGCTGGCCTTTCGAATGCGGCCACAAACCCTCGATGAGTTTGTTGGTCAGACCCACATTGTCGGCCCAGGAAAACTCTTGCGCCGAGCTATCCAGCGAGATCAACTCAGTTCGATAATTCTTTCTGGACCGCCCGGAACCGGTAAAACGACACTTGCCCGCATTATTGCAAATACGACCAAGAGTAGCTTTATAGCGCTCAATGCGGTCTTGTCTGGTGTGTCCGACTTGCGGACAGCCATAGAACAAGCGAAGCAAGACTACGAGGCTCATTCCTGCAAAACCATACTTTTTGTAGACGAAGTACACCGGTGGAACAAGAGCCAACAGGATGCGCTGCTGCCATGGGTTGAAAATGGCATGATCATTCTGATCGGAGCCACAACAGAGAACCCTTTCTTTGAAGTCAATCGTGCGCTCGTGTCCCGATCGAGAGTGTTCTTGCTTAGGGAGCTCGATGAGGAGGATTTGAGCCTCATAGCGCAACACGCGCTGCAAGACAAAGAGCGAGGCTACGGCAACTACCAAGTCATTTTTGCTCAAGGAGCGCTCGAGCACCTTATTAGGACTGCAGACGGAGACGCACGAAGCCTGCTGAATGCCTTGGAATTGGCCGTGGAAACGTCGGTACCAGAGTGGCCGCCGGAGCCTGGAACGCGTATAGAAGTGAGCATGGAAGCTGCCGAGGAGAGCATTCAGCGCCGTGCTGTTCTCTATGACAAGGATGGCGACTATCACTATGACACTATCAGCGCCTTTATAAAGAGTTTGCGGGGTTCTGACCCGGATGCCGCTCTTTACTGGCTCGCTCGAATGATCTATGCGGGTGAAGACCCTTCCTTCATTTTTAGGCGAATGCTGATTTCTGCCAGCGAAGACATCGGTCTTGCAGATCCTAATGCAATCCAGGTAGTTGCTGCATGCGCCCAGGCATTTGACCGAGTCGGAATGCCAGAAGGGCAGTACCATTTGAGCGAAGCTGCGCTTTACTTGGCAACGTGCCCAAAATCCAACTCTGCAATAGGATACTTCGATGCACTTAAGGCAGTAGAAGCCGAGTATGCAGAAGTTCCGGGTCATTTGCGCGACGCCAACAGGGATGGGGCAGCTTTTGGGCACGGCGAAAACTATAAGTACCCACATGCATATAAAGATCATTGGGTAGCACAGCAGTACTTGCCAGAAACGCTTCGGAACAATGCATTCTATTTTCCAGGCAATCTTGGCCTTGAAGGCACAAGAAGGACGGATGTGCTTGCGAGGAGAGAGTCCCAGCTCTCGCTTCTGCGTTCTGATTTAGAAAATCCCCCTGAACAAAAGACTCTCGGTGCTGCCATATGGTCAAAAGAAGGTGAGAACCGGCAAAAATGGCTTTCTAGAGCAGAGGGTGCAGCTTCGAAGCGGCTTCAGCTTGCACGCACGGCTTTCTTCGAGTTTGTGCATCTGCAGCGTGACGACGTGGCCCTCGTCTTTGACCCACGTAGGGGTTTTTACACGCTAGAAGCAGTCAGGCAAGCACCAGAGGGTACAGTATGCTGCTATCTTGACGACGAAAGTGCACAAGCACAGTTGGAGCAGCTCGTTGGTAATCTGCCAGAGCTCTCTCGGCCCATCACGTGGGTTCCCGAAGCTCCTCAGGTGTCCGTTCCTGCCAAAGTGGAAAGTGTGGACCAGTTAGAAAAAGCCTTTGGTTTTGCGAGCTTTGACAAGGTTCTGTTATGCGAAGTTTTCTCCATTTATGATCAAGGAAAGAACTTTTGGCAGTACCTGCAAGGGGCTCTTAGAGAGATACACAATGCAGCAAGTCGTCCTGCCCTACACAAAAAAGAGGAAAAGACCGAGATCTTTCTTTTTGAAATAGAAAGTGAAAAATCGAGTCAGCTTTCTCGAATGATCCGTCAAAACCGTCACTTTACAGGCACTGACAATGAAGCAAGACTCTGTGACCAACTTGAAGCCTTTGAGGTCGAGTGGGGAGGCGGCCCCACGCTTGACCGAACAAGACAAAAGCTGAACGCCGACAGGCTTTTGCGCCGGTTCCAGGCTCTGCTTGCCGGCTGCGACATCAAATCCGCGCCCCACATCGAAGAAAAGCAAACCGTCTATGCACGAACTCTCGAGAGAGAAGAAGTCGAATTCTGGTTCTCGGATCGGTACGAGTATGGATTGGCTATGCAACAAAGCCTCGGGCAGGAAACGAAAGAGCGGTTGAAGCAGCTTCTCCTATCGCTTTGCGGTATCGTGCAGTGGCCCCTTATAACTGTTTTGGCGAGCGCCAGAGTGAGTCCTTAATCTTAGGAGAGGACTTTCAAAAGCCCGAATCGAGGTCGTCAAAAATCATTCTGACAAACTCTCGCTCGTCTCTATCGACAAAAGCTGCTTCACCCCTTAAAAAAGCCGGAAAGTAGACATCTTTGAGGAATTGCCAACTCTCCTCCTCTTGCGACGGAAGAATCGGATAAAGTCTCGTGCCTGCGCGTTGGGCGGCGAGCCAGGCAGAATACGTTGTTCCCACCACCAGAACAGATTCCTGATCGTAGCCATTTGCTAATGCCATCTGTACATATCCGGGGAAGTCGCCCCGCTCGGACCCTGCAATCCGCAGGAAACAATCCCCAAGGCCTGCCATTTCCCACATGTTGAGAGCGGCAGCTTCCTGGAGACTACTATGAATCAAAGCAGTAGCATTGGGGGTTGAGTCTTTTACTGAATGCAGAAAACTGCCGGCAGCTTTAAAATGTCTTGGAGACTCAAGCGCATCCACGAGGCGCTCGGCGTCGACGATCCAACTTAGAATGAGTCGTTCAGGGCTGCCTTCGCCTGCTGCAGCCAAGACCAAAGGATCCGGAGCATGACTTGCCATGTAACTCTCCAGTACCCGAATTACGGCTGATCTTCTAACTGAAGGAGCATGTCGGTTGAGTAGACGAAGCGCATAGAGTAGCACTAACAAAGGACTCTCGCCACGCAATCTGGAATGCAGGGCCAGATGGTTCCATAAATGTGCACAAAGCACAGGATCGACACCCCAGGCAAAACGTTCAACAAAAGCTGGTTCATAAGCCTTCGCATGGCGTTCTGACAGCGTGTCGAAAACCGCCCCTTCGGATTCCACAAGAAGAAGAACCCTTCGGGATGTTTGCGCCAATGAAGAATCCAGTGTCACTTTGTCCCCACTTGCGTTGCCACCTGCAACACGTCCAGATGGCACTCGCAAACCATTTGGTCGGGACCTTTTGCGAGTCGATGGTCTTGGAGATTGCAGACCATCTGTAGGGTGAACACTTCTCAAGCGGCTACTCCCATGAGCCAAATATCGGCATCCGCGTGCAGGTACTTGACCACATCGCATGCAAATACTCATGCTCTATGCATGTCGCATGCACCATTTAGCAGTTCAGACGAAGTTTTTGCCTACGTAATGAACTATGTCAATGTGGAGAAAGGTCAAAAAACAGAATTCAAACTTG
>JAFIHQ010000110.1 GCA_017849315.1 Treponema sp. | reverse complement strand
CTTACTTCGACACCCCGCGACGGGGCGCGCTCTCTTCGCCTTTAACGGAGGCGTCCGACCGGCACTACTCGCAATCCTTGGCTTTGGCACCGGCTGCTCCGGAGTGGTTTTCTGCGGCACCGCGTCAGGGTTCTTCCAGCCTCGAGGTCCATACAGACCTTCTCGGAACCCCTCTCTCTTGGCGCAAGCCCGCCGCGTACTCTTCTCCTTCACGGCATTTACAAGAATATCCTCCAAAACGCCCCAGGTTGTCAAGGTCAGATCAAGTGTGGTCGAGTCGCCAAAGTACCAGAGCCAGGCACAGGCTTGCACCTGGCTTCAGCCAACGGCGGGCTTGCGCGCATACGCGGCTTTCTTGCGCTCGATTTGCACTCTCAGTGCTTCGATGCTCGCATATGCACGGGCAAGGAAATCCTCATTCTGCTCAGCTTTGTTTTGAGGCAGAACCTCCATATTGAGGATACCATCGTAGCTTTCAGGAAACGCATCCACAAAAGCGCCCCAATCAACCGTCCCGCGGAAAGGCAACCAATGATCATCCTTCAGTCCGCTGTTATCGGCAAGATGCAAACAAAAAAGTCGTTCTGGAAACCTCCTAAGTAGATCGAATTTAGGCGAGCCATAGAGATTGTCGTGCGAACTGTCATAACAAAGGCCTAGAATAGGGTCTTCCAGCTGGGTAAGCACACTGGACAGCACTTCATTGTGTTTTGTATTCTCCAGCGCGATCCTTACGCCACGGTTTTGCGCATAACGCGCAAGTCGTGCCAAACTCGCAATGCCATATTCATTGATCTGAGCTATCCTGAATCCCTTGGTCAGGTGCGTTACAAGAATCGGAATCCCGTGTCTTGAACAATAATCGACATATGTTTTCATCTCCGCTTCCATATCTTGTGATTTGAACTCATCCCAGAGGTTATTGATGTTTCGATATGGAGCGTGAGCGTAATCGAGAACAAGGCCGCTCGCGCGCACAACGTTAGGAATATCGTCGGCTGCAATATCTTCGTGGTTGTCGTTGTCTATCCATATCGATGTCGAGTCAAAACCAGCCTTCTTGATGGCCTTCATGCGGGCTTCAAACGGTACCGGCATACCGTACCAGGCAAAGATTCCTACCATTTCTTATTCTTGGTATTTGGCCGTTTTTTAGCTTTGAGCACGCTTTTTCAGCTCGAGTCGCTTCTTTCTGAATTCCATGATCGGCAAGTCGCCTTGGATAAGCTTCTCGCCAGTGCCGGTACCGTCGGTCTTTGGAAGTTGCGTGACCACAACTCTTCTGTCTTGATGTGCAACAATGAGGTTGAACCAACAAAAGATCTTATCGACAATCCAGCGCACGCCAGGAATTTTGACAAAGTCCTGATAGAATCGTAAATAAAGTAGCGTATGCGTTTCGTCGACAGGGACAAAGAGCCCCAAAATGCGCATGTTTTCGGCAATTCTGTTTTGCCAAATATTCGGCAGAATAGTCTCCAGCTTGTAGTCCCGCGTAGGATCCGGCACTGGCACCTCTTGCGGGGTACGCGGTCGGCTGCCATCGTCCACCTTATTGTATGCATAGTGATAAAACATGCAGTCGCCCACCCACTCAAAGCCTGGCCCTTCAACGAGCGTCTTGTTGCCTCGGCCAATCGTGTTGTGGTGAATAAAAGGAAGGTGAACCACATCGAGCTGGTTCTCAAGCACCCGAGTATAGTGCGTGTCCCAGGGATCAACAACTGTCATCCAGTGCGTCTTTTGTTTAAGATCCTCAAAAAAACTAGGCGGCTGTAGGTTTGGAGGCGGGTTTTCTCCCCACCAAATCCAGATTATGCCGTACGCCTCGTAGGTTGGATAGGTTTTCATCTTGAATTGAGGAGGAACAAGTGCGTTCTTGCCATTTGCAGGAATTTTTACGCAACGACCTGAACTGTCGTACTCAAGGCCATGGAAGGGACAGGCTACCCTGTCACCATAGTGCTTACCAGGTACAAGTGAAGCGCCTCTATGAACGCAGCGATCGAAAAAACAGACCACTTCTCCCTTATCGTTGCGCCAAAATAAGAGCCTCTCGCCGAGTCTTGTTACGCCCAACAGATCCGTACCCTTCACTTCCGAAGACTCAAGAACTGCATACCATAAGTTACGAATCATAACGGTATCGTTTCCCCCTTAGCCTTAGCACTGTGGACGATCGGCGCTTCGCCGTTACCACCATTGCCCGCTCCCTTGCGATGAGCAAGCAACCGCAATAAACGGATTCTATTATATCGCAGACTTATAATACAAGGAACGTTGATTGCAAATACGACTAGAAAAGTTACGATTAGAGCGCTAGGTGGTTGAAAGCTAAGGCTGATCGGCACTGCCAAAAAGATAAGATAGTGTAAAAGCTCAGCCCTACACGTTTCCAGCGCGTAGGTAAGCAAATAATCGGCGTTACGTGCCGTCAGTCTTTTCTTGCGAAAGCCCTTCTTAAAAAGAGCTGCACCGTCTGGTAGAAAGTCCTTCCATTTTCTTACTCTGAAGACTTGTTCGTAGAATCTGCCATCCTGCTCGAATCTCCTGGTTTTGTAGAGCCATCCATCTAGGGAGAAAAGGCCAATGGGCAAGAAATTGATAGCATACCCTCCCAAGAAACTAAGGCCCATTATCAAAAGACTGTTGTAAACAGCTATCTGTAACCCTTGCATTAGTTCCTCTTTTTTCTCAAGTCGATGACCCGACCTTTCCACACGACTTTCTTAAACACTCCTCTCGCTAGAGTCGACACAAAGAACACAATATGAAAAAAGAAAAGGGGGATAAAGAAGCAGAACACCAAAAATCTGCTAAAGCGCCCTGTTTTTGCTGCCAAGAAGTGCAATTCAAGCCACACCGCTACGTAGCTGATCCATACCAGGAACGCATCAGGCGTTCCCAAGACTGTAAGAGAATGCTTCGAGATGGAGTCGACCACTAAAGATAATGAGTTTAGGGATAGCGCAGTAAGACCAGTAATCCAGACTATCATTATGGCAAGCGAAACTGCGGGAATAGAAATTGCCCCTTTGGAGAAGTTCTTTATCCAGCCTGTAACAAGCGAACCAATACCTTGCGGATACATACGGAAAGAAATCGCCCCAGCACCACTTACACTCCTAACAGGGATTCCGTTCTCACGGAATGTTTTCCCCAGTGCAACGTCTTCTAAGACTTCGTTTTTGACACTACTATGCCCACCAACACTGAAGTAGTCGTTTCGGCTGACAAGGAAAGCTGGTCCGTAGAGCACAACCCCATCTGTGTTTTTTTTGCACGGCCATTTATTTGCATTAGTTGCAATGATACTATTGAAAAAGAACGACAG
>JAFIHQ010000109.1 GCA_017849315.1 Treponema sp. | reverse complement strand
TCGCAGGAGGATTCAATCCCCAGGACGAGCATTTTCTTTTTCTCCGGCTTTGGACTGTTCGAGCATATAGTGCGAAATTGTGGAAAGCGAATAGCCTTCGTCCACAAGCTCGGAATAAATGTCCATGAGGGTTTGCGCAAGCTCCGCCGACCAAACATGGCCTATGAGTACGGCTGCGCCATGCGACGATGCGATCTTCTTGCCTTCTTCTACAGCGGCCCTGATCGACTTCCTGTCGCCTTTGTTGTCTAAGAACACGTCTCGCTCCCAATAGGGCATGGATAACTCACGACAGATCGATGCGGTGACCGTATCAGAAGTCGTGAGAGAATCAAGATAATAAATGCCACGACTTTTTGCAATATCGAGTACAATGTGCATAATCTTCGAGTCTCTTGTGACGGCCGAGCCCATGTGGTTATTCATGCCGACCGCTTCTGGGATTTCGTCCAAGTTTTTCGTAACCGTGTTCCGTACGGTTTCTTCGTTGGAATCCACATAGATTGCGCCAGGGCCAGGATTATTGCCGCCCAGGGCTTGCATAGGCTGGTGCAGAATCACCTCTTTGCCTGCTGCCTTTGCTGCCTGGGCCGCCTCTTTGGTGTGATCTACTTGTGGAAGTACGGCGATGGTGAGCGGGAAGGGGAGCTTCAGGAATGGCTCGAGTTCTTTCAGATTGTAGCCGACATCGTCGATGACGATTATGAGCGTTGGATGAGAAGAGGCTACTGCTGTTGCATCTTTTCTTTGATTTCGAGCAGGACTGGCTTTGGATGCAGGCACTCTCTCACTTTGTACTTGAGGAGCTTCTTCCGGTTTTGTTGCAGGCTCGGAAGCCTCCGCGGTTTTACCGGCAGGCGTAGATTGAGGAGTGGCCTGGTCACTAGGAAGAGTCCCGGATGCCGGCAGGAGGCCTTCATACCCTTCTGGTAATTCAATCTGATATTCAGGTTGGCCATAAGGCCAAATCGTCGTGCCTGTGGCCGGGGCGGTCGAGGATGCCTCTCTCGAGCATTGGCATTGGACAAGCGAAAAAACACAGGCGGCTATGAGGCATAAACCTCCCCAGAAGACACCGGGGTGTCTACCAAAACGATGAGGCTGCGGCCCTTTTCTTGACTTTTTCAAACTCACGATGCAATCCTGTCAATAATCCTAACGGAAGAAGGGCTCGCTACGCAATACAAAGGAGGCGGTCGTACTGCGTAGCAATCCCCAGAACATTTTGACAAATTCTAATTCCAGACAACGTTCAAACGCTAAAGCCATGAGGTTCCTTAAGCCGCAAGGTCCTTTAGGCGGTCAGGCACAGGTAGCCTTTTTCTGCCTCGTTCTTCAGCGCCTTAAGTGCTCGTTTTTCAATGAGTCGGACTGTTTCTGGCGAGATATGCATCTCTTTGCCCATTTTTTTGAGCGATTTTCGTGTTTTCCCATTGAACTCAAAGCGCTGCTCCAACACAGAGCGTTCTTTCTCGGGCAATTTCAATAGAAGCGCTTCGGCCTGCTCCTTCAGTATGATCTGATCGAAAGCGCGCTCTGGAGCATAGCTAAAGTCCTCGTACGTATCGAGCACGCCGAAGGGCTCAACAACTTCATCTATCTCGCTCTCTGCATGAAAGTCCAATCCCATGACCTGCGCCGAAAAGGACAGAAGCTCCTCAAGTTTGCTTTCAGGCAATCCGACACGCACGGAAAGCTCTGAGCGAGTTGGATTACGTTTAAGACTT
This sequence comes from Treponema sp., assembly GCA_017849315.1. Taxonomy (GTDB): domain Bacteria; phylum Spirochaetota; class Spirochaetia; order Treponematales; family Rectinemataceae; genus JAFIHQ01. The sequence goes on along the minus strand of JAFIHQ010000109.1, from coordinate 2,560 downwards.
TGCCTCAATACATTGCTTTCGGCATGTATTTTTTTAATCAACTGCTCCTTCCGGTGTGGAAGGCGAATGGTTCTTCCTGTATTAATTAGTGCACGACTGATAGCCTGCCGTATCCACCACACAGCATAGGTTGAAAAACGAACATTCCTGTTGCCATCAAATTTTTCGGCAGCCTTCAAGAGCCCGATATTTCCCTCCTGAATCATATCAGCCAAAGTTAGCGACAAACTGGGGTTCCACATTGAGCGCGCCACACGCACCACCAGCCTGAGATTGGCCTCCACAAGGCGTTGCCGGGCTTTTTTGTCCCCTTGTGCGACGCGACGCGCCAAGTTCGCCTCTTCCTCTTTGGTAAGAAGTTTGATTTTGCGAATAGATTGAAAGTAGGCAGCTAGAGTTTCGTTGTAATCTTGCGTGATGCACATGGAATCAACCTCCAGCTATATACTAGCAAATTACGTGCCAAATTATGGATTGAGTAGAATAAATCTATATCTAACGTCAGCGTAAGATTATACACAAAACGACTTTCTCGGACAGTCTCTAGTGGTCAAAGGAGAAGTATACAAAAAGATACAATATAAGAAATCGAGGTGTATCTTTTACTTTATAAGCTTACGCGGATCCAGAGCTTTTCCATTTTGGAAAATACTGAAATGTAGGTGAGGTCCCGTACTCTCTCCTGTATTCCCTGAGTTGCCAATTACGGCGCCTTGATCGACACTCTGGCCTTCACGAACACCGATAGAACTCAAGTGACCGTAAAGCGACTGGTAGCCGTTCGAATGTTTTAGGATGATGTAATTTCCGAAAACACTGTTGTAGCCTGTATCCGCAACGGTGCCAGCCCTTGTGGCCTGGACTTTCGTACCCAATGGTATAGCAATGTCGAGAGCTGAATGATAAGTCTTGAGTCCTGTAAATGGGTTGGTTCTATAACCGAAAGGAGAAGAGATAGGCCCGCGCACCGGCCACACAAAGCTAACGCTATAAAAGTTCTGCATGGTCGCGGAGGCAAGCCGCGCGTTGGGTATGAATAGACTTTGACCGACGCTGATGGTTCCGTCTTCAAGGTTGTTCGCGTCCACAAGACGGGTCATATCTGCTCCGTACGACTTTGCAATCGCCAACAGGCTGTCGCCCTTTCGTACCTTGTGCGCAATACCGTCCATGTTCGGGACTCTTAGCTGAACGCCTGGCTTGACCGACTGTGGCCCTTGCAGATTATTCATGGAGATCAAGGTGTCTTGTCTGAGGCCAAACCGTTTTGCAATTTTGTCTATTGTATCTCCCGTTCGAACCGTATACGTGCTCACCTTGAGAGAAACGGGAACCGGAGGCAGATTGCCCACCACAGTTTCTGCATCCGCTCCGTCTTCAGGATTGAGATATGCGAGGAGCGCTGCTTGGACCGAGTCCTCGTCCGGCAGAATGAGTTTATCCGATGATACGGGAAAATTCGAAGCTCCCGTAAACATTTTTGTACCCGCAAATCCAAAGAAGACGATTGCCACAAGAATAACGGCGAAATACGGAATTCTTGACATGGCTTTGAGATGCCCGGCTATCGCATGGAACTTATGAGGAGTCCTCTCGGTGGAGACAGGATTCTCTCTCGGTGGTGTAGTAACCACGGCCTCTATTATCTGCGTCTTGGAACTTGATTCTACCTTTCTGACGTGTTTTGTGTGCGAATACAAAAGTGTGCGCGACTGTACTGCAAAATTTGAGAACGCCTTGCGGAGAAACAGGCCACAGGAAGATGCCAACGTAGATACCTTAGGGGATAAGGTCTCTATTCTGTGCCGAGGTTTCCCTTTTGGAGCCTGAACCCGCGCCCTAACTCGCTTTTCTTTGTATTTTTTATGTATGTCATGGCTGGTACTGTTTTTGAACAAGTGCCCTTGGAACGGCCTCTTTTTCCCCATGGTGCGTCGGCTCGGTTTCCCACCTCGAGCCCTACCTATGTTGCTCCCGTCGAGGATACTCACAAATGGCTTTGGCGGAAAAGAATCCTGGTGTATCAATTCGGGTTTGCCTGTATCGGTGACGCTTTCCATAGATTTTATCAGTATCGGCACAAAAGAACCGATACATAAGTAGTATGTCTCAGAAGCAAGACTGCCACAAGGGCAAAAAGTTCAGATTTGCAAAACTAACAAAAGATGATGAGTGGGGAATTGTCGGCATTGTCGTGGTAATAATTTTAACTCTTGTTATTACCAAGACATTCGTGTTAGATGTAGCTCAAGTCCACGGCAAATCCATGCTCCCCTCTCTTGCAGAAGGCGACATCGTGCTTGTGTTCAAAGCAGCATACGGCCTACGAAACCCCTTAGGGGGCTATCTCTTCCTTTGGAGGATGCCCAAAAATCGCGATATTGTGGTCGCCTTCAAGCCAGGCTCGGAGTCCACAATAATAAAAAGGGTCTGGATTCAAGAGCCTCTTGTGCTCGGCCAGCAAACCGGAGTTTTTCTGTTAGGCGATAACAATTCGGAATCTGTGGACTCAAGAGAATTTGGACCTGTGCCGATGTCTAATATACTAGGAAGCATCATA
>JAFIHQ010000108.1 GCA_017849315.1 Treponema sp. | reverse complement strand
AGGTTAGGTTACGTGAGCTCGTGCTACGCCGTTTTGTTCCAGGTTCGGACTCCAAACGCGCGAACGATTCCGCCCGGCCTGTTTTGCGTCGTAAAGAGCCAGGTCCGTTTTGCGGATGAATTCGTGCAGAGAGTCTTGCGTACCAGGTACACCGGAAAAAACGCCGACGCTCACCGTCGGACATGTAGACGTAGCGTCGACGTGAATTTCCGGTATGCTTTGACGGAGCCGCTCCGCTACGACAAAAGCTTCCCGCGTACTCGTGTTGGGCAAAAGAGCCACAAACTCCTCACCACCAAAGCGGACAAGATAGTCATCGGTGCGCAAAGAGGTTGTAATACCCTTTGCAATCGCTATCAGGACTTGATCCCCAAAACTGTGACCACGAGTATCGTTCACGTCCTTAAAATGGTCGATGTCGATCATCAGAACACCAATGGGCTCATCTTGGTCACGCGCCCTCTCAAAAAGCTCCTCGCCCTTGGTCTCCAGGCCGTACCGATTGGCGACGCCAGTCAATTTATCGGTTCTGGCTTCTTCTTTGACGCGTGTATGCTGTCTGGCGTGCTCCACGGCGACCGAAATATGGTCCGCAAGAGTGGACGCAATCCGCACGTGTTCCTCTGTGTAGAAGCCAGGCTTCGAGCTATCGAGCGCCAGAAGCCCCACGGCTCTGCCCTCGTAAACAAGGGGAATACCAAGCCATGAACGTATGGTTGGTGCGTTTTCTGCCTGTTGGAAGCCAGCAAACTCATCTTGAACATTGTTACAGATGATCGGCCGACGCGAAAAAATGGCACGCGCTGCCGGATTGTCCACGCCCTTTATAGGGAAACTTAAATGTTCAACAGACCCCAATGGATAGCCATAAGTGCCGATTATGCGAAGAATACCGTCGTCCAGCCGCTGGACCGATGCACTGTCAAACGGAATAAGCCGGTGCAAATAGCTAATGACCTTGGACAAGGTTTCGTTAAAGTCGAGGCTCTGATTTATACTGATAAGAAGCTCTTTGAGCGATTCGATCTCCACCAGGCGCTCTCGAATCTCGTCTCGAGCGGCTATGAGCTCGGTGATATCCGTATCATGGATGGAGATGACCTCAGGCTGTTTTTGTTCGTCGCGTTCTATAACTTGGATTCTGAGCTCCAGCCACGCAACAGTTCCGTTTGGAGTAATAACGCGGAACTCGCCTTGCGCCTTGTCGGTTTCCCCAGACTTGAGCCTGTCCAAGAATGAGGAAAAAATGCTCCGGTCCCCGGGACTGATCAGATTGATCAGACCAGCGCAGAAATCGTCAAAACCATCGGCACCAAAGGACTTCAACGTATCGCTCAAAAAGATCTGATTGGTTTTGATGTTTACAAGCGTGAAGCCATTTTCAGCCATGAATCTGGCTGAAACCTGATTGTTGAGCAGGACTTGAGGTACTACTTCTGGCTTTTCAGTCATGGCTGTAGTATAAACATAACATGTCGAGCCGGCAAGCAAAAACCTTTCAGCAGAGCAAAAAGATCACTTCAGATAGCATGGAAGCGGCCTCATGCTCAGAGATATCGAAGCAGCCAAAAGACGACATGCGGCGAGAGCAAAGCTATGAATTGGTGGCTCTGACCGAAACTCTGCACGAATATTCTGCCCGGATCAGAATCATACTGGGAGAACACCAAACAGCAGAAACCTCTGCATCGAAGGCTGCACCTCGACGACCGAACCGGACGCAAGAAAAACCGAAGAAGTCGAACCGTGCGCCTTTGCCGCGAGGTGTCGAGAGCAAAACGGCACGAGGAGCCTCCCTTCAGCGCATAGGAGAGGAAGTACGTGCTTTACAACGCGGACTTACAGGAGAACGGCTTCTTGCCGGTTCAAGTTATTTTTCCAGCTATGAGTTTTTGGAAGCGTATCTCTCGTATTATTGGCCCGTCTCTTTTGTAGAGACTTATCTTGCCCTAATGGAACTCGAAGCACGAAGCATCAAGATTCCGGGTACACATGTGTTGGACTTGGGCGCTGGGCCTGGGCCGGCTACCTTTGCTTGTCTTGAGTTTTTTCGCAATTTTGTGCGCGACGACAAGAAAGAACAGCCTTTGGTGACGCTTGTGGACAAAAATGCGACTGCATTGGAAGTTGCCAAGCGAATCACAGCGCTTTTAGACGATGATTCGCGCAAACAGGGCCTTGCGCCAAATCTGCGGTGTATTCTTTGCGATTTACAAAGCTTTGCTGGAAAAAACATGACAAAGTCTGGGCTCCAAGAGTCCGCCCCATCTAAGGAGTTTGAAGACGTAGGTTCTCAAGAAGATGGAGCTTTTCAAAACAGCGCTTCCTACAGCCTCATTCTTATGTGCCACTGCCTTAATGAATTATGGAAGGATGAACCCGAGGCGGAAGCCGTCGAAAAACGCTTTATGCTTGTGTTGGAGGCCTGCAGGCACCTGGAAGATGGAGGATTGCTGCTTATCGTGGAGCCCGCCGCGGCGATTGCCTCGCGGCCGGCCCTGATGCTGCGCGACAGGCTGCTCGCGTATACAGCTACGGCCGGTGGGGCCGACGCCAGCAGTGCGGCCGACGGGGGTTTTGTACTGCGCTGCGCAGCGCCGTGCCCGGGGTCGTTTCCTTGCCCCGCAATCGCCGCAATCCCCACAACCGCAATCGCCGCGGCGGGCGCTCAAAGCGCCAAACAAGCACTGCAAAGTCAACAAGGTGCAGCCGACGCACAGCCTCAGCGTTCCTGCCATTCCCGTTGGCCTTGGAACCTTCGCAGAGAGCTCGCCGAAATAGCCTCGGAAGCGGGTCTGGATCGCGATTCCGCCAAGGCAACCTGGTTTGCCCTTCAGAAATGCGCGCTGCCCAATTCGGATTTGCAGCCCACCACAAACCAAAGGAACGGCGCGGCGCTCAACAGAGCTCAGCTGTATGGTCGAGTCATCTCCGAGCCCCTTCTCAACAAGGCGGGACGGATTCGGTACCTCTTTTGCACAGCGAGTGGACTCGCAACAGTTTCAGCACGTGCAGACGACGAGTATCCGAAAAAGATCGGCTTTTTCACTCTGGAAAGAGGCGACCTCGTAAAACTCTCTGACCTCGAAATCCGTCCCGGCGAACGCAACTTTGGAATACAAAAAAGCAGCCAGCTTTCCGTCGTATTCAAGATTCCACGGATAAACTAGCTGCTCTCCCTTCCCCCGTTGCGGGTTTGCAGGTTACTTTTGCTGCTTGCGTCTTTATGTGGCGCCTCTATGCTACGCTTCTATGTTACGCTTCCATGCTCCTGTCGCCGCCCATTCTTTGCCCATTCTTTGCATGCTATTTGATTGTTCTTTGATCACTATTTAAGGAACAGCGGCCGCTCAGTGTAGTGCGTATGCAGCAACTCGTGCGCCTTGTGGCTGCCCGGTTTTTCCAGGAACTCCTTGTACACCTGCTGGATGAAAGGATTCTGGTGCGAACAGCGGTACACAGCCGCCTCGTCGTGGTCGTAAATAGCACGAATTCGCATCTTGCGTACCTCGTCCGTCGCGCCGTAGGGTTGGCCACCACCGCCGATGCACCCGCCACGGCAGGCCATGACCTCGATAAAATGCCACGGTGTCTCGCGGCCTTCCGAGCGCGCCTTCTGCACTTCCTTGAGAACCTGTTCGATGTTGCTCATCTGGTGCGCT
>JAFIHQ010000107.1 GCA_017849315.1 Treponema sp. | reverse complement strand
TGTCTGCTCAGGATTCTTGTTTCGTGCCATTGTTATCGGGGCTCCATGATCTTGTCTACAAGGCCATATTCCACCGCTTCTCTCGCACTCATGTAGAAATCCCTTTCCATGTCCGTAGCAAGCTGCTCCACGGTTTTGCCGGTATGTTTCGCAAAATACTCTATTGTGAGTTTCTTAAGCCTGATAATTTCTCTTGCCTGCAAACTTATGTCGCTGGATTGCCCAGATGCGTTTCCCCAAGGTTGATGAATCAATATGCGGGAAGAGGGCAGGGCAAAACGTTTGCCTGCAGTACCGCTTGTCAGGATCAATGCAGCCATCGAAGCCGCCTGCCCCAGACAAATAGTCTGAACATCACAGCGCAAATACTGAATCGTGTCGTAAATCGCAAGTCCTGCAGTCACCGCACCTCCTGGAGAGTTCACATAGAGAGAAATGTCCTTTCCGGGATCTTGAGATTGCAAGAAAAGCAACTGGGCGACCACCAAATCAGCCGTGAGGTCGTTGATTTCACCATCGATAAAGACAATTCGATCTTTAAGCAGTCGAGAGTAAATATCATAAGAGCGTTCCCCAATACCGGTCTGTTCAATGACCATGGGAACCAGTGTATTCATTTGTTCGTTCATCCAAACTTCCTTTGACTCTCTTTGTTTTGCTTAAAATCTACTGATTCTGATTCATAAAGTCCAAGAATGTCTTGGCTTCGCCTTCCTTAACGACAACGTTGGCAAGAACAGAATCAAAGAACTTCCTCTCTTTTATTTGATCCTTCAGATAATCGACTGAGCCCTGTTTTTCGTACTCCGCTTTTACCTCATCTGGAGAAATGCCCATTTCTTCTGCCTGTTTTTGATATTCGGCAGTCAAATCCTCATCAGTCGCCACATAAGCTCCTGCTTCTATGAGCTTGTCCAGAACCAATCTTGCTGCAAGGGCGTGCTCGATGCTGGGTTTCCAATCCTCATAAAGCGTCTGGCGGTTCTTTCCTGAATACTCGGCAATTTTCTCCATTTGGTCGTCAGATTCAACGCCCATATCGCGTTTCAAGGACTCCCACCTCATTGCCTGCTCAGCCGCAACCATAGAAGCTGGCACCTCGACGGTTATTCGCTTCAAGATTTCCTCAATAATTGCGTTTTCCTTAAAAGTCCGCATTTGCTTCGCCAGAGCCTCTTCGAGCTGGTTCCTGATCGAAGCTTTAAGGTCATCCAAAGTCTTGTATTTTTCTGAAACATCCTGTGCAAGCTCATCGTTGAGTTCCGGGACATCCTTCTGCTTAATTCTGGTTACAGTTGCAGAAATTTTGACTGTCTTACCGGCAAGTTCTGGGTATTCGTAGTCATTGGGGTAAGTCTTCTCAAATGTCTTTTGTTGGCCAGGCAGCATTCCTACAAGCTCGTCGTCGAACTTATAGAGGTTTTTTCCGGTCCCAAGTTCAAAAGTGAAATCTTCCCTTGCGGTTCCTTCAATGGGCGTTCCGTCCGCATCGACTTCTGTCCAGTTGACGGTAACGATATCGCCTTTTGCTGCCGGTCCTTCTTTGTCCGTGACTATTGCGTTGCGCTGGCGCACCGCTTCAAGCTTGCGCCCGATGTCGTCTTCGGTCACGCTCACCTGCGGAACAGTAATCTCGATTCCCTCGAGCGATGGCACTTCGATGGTGGGTAGCACGTCGTATGTCACGCTAAACGTAAAATCTTTATCCAAGGCAAACTCTGGTTCACCTTCCAAGGTTGGCGGTTCATAGATAAGGGGTTTCTCGATGCTCTCTTTTAAACCTTCGTCCACAGCGCTCTCGACAACTCTGCTCATTGCGTCCATCCGCAAACTGTCGCCGAACTTGCGCTCCAGAACCTGAGCAGGCACATGTCCCTTCCTGAAGCCGTCCATTTGAACAGTCCGGGTATATTCTTTCATCATCGAATCATAGACTTTGCGAACTTCATCTACCGGAACCGTCATAGTCAGCTTCATCCTGGATTTTTCAAGCTTCTCGAATTTTTTCTCCGAAATCACCGCAGTATCCTTAAAAACGAAATAAAGCCACGCCAACAAAAGCGGGCCGGTTGTCCTTAAGCGTCAAAACGCAGGCAAACAACACAGATACAAGACAATATATCGCTTTGCAAGGCAAAAAAAAAGGCGATTCGGTCAGATTCCGGATCGCCTCATTGTTGGAGCGGGAAACGGGAGTCGGACCCGCGACATCCACCTTGGCAAGGTGGCGCTCTACCACTGAGCTATTCCCGCGCATTGTTGCATGTTCCACGACATGCGAGAGAAGGGACTTGAACCCTTACGCCAAAGGCACTAGATCCTAAGTCTAGCGTGTCTGCCATTCCACCACTCTCGCGAATGAGCCGCATCCTAGCGGAATGACGTACATAAGTCAAGAGCAAGATAATTACTATCGCTCTTGACAAATGAGCCGTACAGGCATCGAACCTGCGACCCGCAGATTAAGAGTCTGCTGCTCTACCAGCTGAGCTAACGGCCCTCACTCAAAAATGCCAAATGCGTCCGACAGGAATCGAACCTGCGACCTACGGATTCGAAGTCCGTCGCTCTATCCAGCTGAGCTACGAACGCGTACTAAAGTCCAGCCTCAATTCCCATGTTTTCGTGGGTCTTTAGGCTCCGGGTGGGTAGTGGGATTTGAACCCACGACAACCAGATCCACAGTCTGGCACTCTACCACCTGAGCTATACCCACCGTGCAATCGGCAGAAAGAACAATGCCGAAAAGTAGAGTGTATGTCAATAGGTTTTCTTGGTTTTCTAAAAATCGATAGGCAGAGGCTGGGAAAGGTAGACATAATCGAGCTTTTCGAACGCTGGCCTTGCTATCTCCTTCATTTTGTTGGCAGTCAGCGGCGCTAAGTTCCATTGAAATTCTGGTCTGTAGGCTGTTATGTGTAAGGGGATTGATCTTGAAATGCTGGCTAAAAAACCAGCAATACCTTCCATATTCGCCGCATTGTCCAAGACCCCAGGCACAAGGAGCGATGTAACCTCAACATGGCATAGGCTTGCAGCAATGTGTATAAAATTTTGCACAACCT
>JAFIHQ010000011.1 GCA_017849315.1 Treponema sp. | reverse complement strand
CTGCTCCGAGATGGAATTGGGTACCTTGCCGTATTTTTCCAGTTCCATGGTGAATTCTGCCTTTCCCTGGGTAAGAGAACGCAGCACGGTTGAGTAGCCGAACATCTCGGCAAGCGGAACCTCGGCCTCGACGCGGCAGAAGCTGCCATCTTCGGTGCTCGACGTTATGATGCCGCGCCTCTGATTGAGCGATGCGAAGATATTGCCCTGGAACTCCGATGGCCCTTCCACGTTGACCTTCATAATCGGCTCCAAAATGCAGGGTTTCGACTTTTCGTACGCTTCTCTGAAGGCGCCGATGGCAGCCTGCTGGAAGGCTATGTCCGAAGAATCGACAGGGTGGCTCTGGCCATCATTGATGACGCAGCGAACATTGACAATTGGGAATCCGATGAGGCTGCCTTTTTGCATTGCAGCCCTAAAGCCCTTATCGCATGAGGGAATAAACTCCGCAGGAATGGCGCCGCCCTTGACCATGTTGACGAATTCGTATGGCTGGTCAGAACATGGCTCGATATACCCTGCAACACGTCCGTACTGGCCAGAACCACCAGTTTGCTTCTTGTGGGTGTAGTTGAACTCTGCCCGCTGGGTGATGGTTTCGCGGTACGCCACCTGTGGCATGCCGGTCTCGACTTCGCACTTGTACTCGCGGCGCATCCGCTCGATATAGACTTCCAAGTGAAGTTCACCCATGCCCTTGATGATGGTCTGATTGGATTCTGGGTCCACATAGGTCTGGAAGGTGGGGTCTTCTTTGGTAAAGCGGTTGAGCGCCTTGCCCATCTGATCCGAAGACTTCTTGTCCTTTGGCATTATGGCGAGCGAAATGACCGGCTCTGGCACGTACATGCTCGTCATGGCGTAGTTGAGGGAGGGATCGCAGAATGTGTCGCCCGATGCGCAGTCTATGCCGAAGAGCGCCACAATGTCGCCGCATGCGCCTTCCTGGATATCTTCCATGGAATTGGCGTGCATGCGCACGAGCCTGCCAACTTTAAAGCGTTTTCTCGATCTGGTGTTAAGAAGCTCGTCACCCTTCTTGAGCGTGCCCTGATAGACGCGCACGTAAGTGAGTTGGCCATAGGCTCCGTCTTCCAGTTTGAAACCGAGCGCCACAGTTTTTGCATCTGGATCTGCCTTGAGCTCGACTTGCTGTTCGTTGTTGTCCAGGTCCAAAGCGTAGTTATGAACTTCGCTGGGGTCCGGCAGGAACTGTGTTACACCGTCCAGAAGGAGCTGGACGCCCTTATTCTTGTAAGCTGAACCTACGAAAACAGGGACGAACTTTTCTGCAATGCAACCGGCCCGAATTGCGGCGGTAAGCACGTCGTTGTCCACTTCGCCTTCCAGATATTGCTCGGCGAGCTCGTCTGAGAACATAGACGCTGCGTCCAAGAGTTCTTCCCGATATCGCCCCGCATCTGCCACAAGGTGAGCTGGAATCTCCGCATAGCGGATGTCTTCTCCATTAGGCCCGTCAAAATAAACGGCTCGCATCTGTATAAGGTCAATGACGCCTTCCAGTTTGTCCTCAAGCCCGATGGGAATGGTGACAAAGGCAGGGTTGAGCCCCAGTTTTTCCTGAAGTTGGGCCTTGACTTTAAAGGGATTGGCACCGGTGCGGTCGCACTTGTTCACGAAGGCCAGTCTTGGCACATGATAGCGCTTTAACTGACGGTCTACCGTAATCGATTGCGACTGTACGCCTGCGACGGCACACAGCACGAGAATGGCACCGTCCAGGACGCGCAAGGAGCGTTCCACCTCGATGGTAAAATCGACGTGTCCCGGCGTATCAATGAGGTTGATAGTATAGTCTTTCCAGTGCACGCTCGTTGCGGCGGACTGAATGGTAATGCCGCGCTCCCGCTCAAGATCCATGGAATCCATGGTGGCACCGGCTCCATCCTTGCCCCGCACTTCGTGTATGGCATGAATGCGTCCGGAGTAAAAAAGAATTCGTTCTGAAAGTGTTGTTTTGCCCGAGTCGATATGCGCAGAGATACCGATGTTGCGCATTTTATGAAGGTCTGTTGACATCGTGGGTCTTCACCTCGTTCTGAAAAATATGGCGCCCATGCGCCTTGGCACTGCAAAGCTGAATTGGCAGCGGTGATGGAACCATGCGCGATGGAACCACAAGCAGTAGGAAGAAAATTATGCGGTTTGTTCCCATTTGTTAGAAAACAAGCTACCAAGGACGAGTATAGTGTGGGCGCCGTAGAGTTTCAATACCCCGAACTGAGCTATGTCAGACGTATTCGATGCGCCAGTCTAGGGGGGCAGTGTCTTTGAGCATGGCACTTACACCGCAGTATTTCTCCTGCGACAGGGTACAGGCTTTGAGCACGTTGTCGGGATTGAGGCCATCGCTTTTCTTGAACTGATAGACGAGGGAGAAGGAAGTGTATTTTTTGGGGTGTTCTTCGCGCCCCTCCGCCTCGACTTTCATGTTGAACCACGTCAGAGGCTCGCGCATTTTCTTTAAGATAGAGACGACATCCATGCCGGTGCAGCCGGTGAGCGCAGCAAGCAGAAGTGGCTTGGGGCGTGCGCCGATATCGTGGCCTCCATCTCCTTCTGCCGAATCCATAATTATCTCGTGGCCAGAGACGTTAGCCGTAAAGGCCATATCTCCTTTCCACACCGTAGTTACTTCGCTTTTCATTGGACAACTCCTTATCTTGTATCTTCAGGAATTCTTGAAGAAAACATCTACATCATAAAGTACTGACTTTGGCAGAAGAATGGAAGCAAGAAACTTTGGGTAGCGGTGTTTGAGGTTGTACTTGTGTTGAGGAAGGCGTTCTCGAAGCAGAATATAAACCTGGTCACCAGTTTAGGAGGAAAGATCAGTTCTTGCAAATTGAGAAATAGAGTTGGTCGGAATAGATGCCATCTGCCGCGGTTGCCGGTATATCGCCTAAAACGAGCGCGACGGCCAAGGGCTTTCCACCTCTGCCGGAAACACCCTTTTGGCTGAATCGGAAAACGCCGTCTTGCGACATGGCAAACGCGTTCCCGAAGGCAAGTCCGTACTCGATGGATGCGGCGCCTACATTGCTGGAATTCTGGAGTCTCCCTCTGTTGGTAGAGTAGATAGATACCGTATACATTCCCTTTATGTTGGAGAATATCGTGGCATTACCCAGGGCAATGCTGCTTCCGGAGACTATGTCGAAATTCCTGCAGTTTTGAGCATTTTGGCCTGTGTACGATGCGTTTTGAGCCAGACCAAGGTAGGCAGTCTGTTGCTCATTCCCGCTCGAAAGGTGACCGATCAATTGAATGTTTGTATCCGATGCAAAATCCAGCGTGAGCTTAAGAATCTCCGGCACAATGCCGACAATAGTTATTGACGTGGATTGCGTTTGGCTATAGACAAATACGCCCGGCAAGAAAACCAACGCCAAGGCGAGAACAAACGCTGTAATTGCATGGCTTCTCACACTCACGGCCTCCACCGCATCTACTTAGAGTAAACGGGAAATCGAATCTTGGCCTGCAGTATGTTTAGCGTTTCGAGGGCATTTAGTAGATTTATATGCAAGAAATATGCAAAAAAGTGGAGATTCTATCGCAGAATCTCCACTTTCGTTAGGATTCCAACTTGAACCTTTACAAAATCAAAAAACTCAAAAAGCTCTAGCTTCGGTTTTGGAAGTTTCGAAGTGGCGTCTCAAAGTTGCCTTTTGACGCCTTCATACTTAGATGCCGCCTCATTTAAGACAGAGGGATGAGGTTTGTAGAGGGACTTGCGACGCTTGCTTCTTCACTGGGAAATTCCCGTCAGCTCCATCTCGAAGACCAGATATGAATCGGCAGGAATGACGCCGCTTACCCCCGAAGAACCATAGGCGAGCTCGGGCGGCACAATGATAAGGCGTTTCTCTCCCTTGCGCATGGTGGGCAAGACTTTTTCCCAGCCCTCTATAACGGTTCCACCCCCAACTTTAACCTTGATGGGCCCGCCCGAAAGCGCAGAATCGTCAAAGACAGTCCCATCGAGGAGCATAGCCTTATAGATAACCGAGACAGTCGAACCTGTGGGAGGGAGGTCGCCTGAACCTTTGCGCAATACTTTTTGATAAATGCCATTTTCATCCTTGACGGCGTCCGGCCACTTTGTCTGAATGGTGGCGAGGTCGGCAGCTTTTTTGGCTTGTGCACCTGCCTTAAGAGCTGCATAAGCAGCGCTCAGGCGCTCGTCCCAAGCCTTTTGCGAAACGTCAAAGGCTTTTGCGGCTGCTCCATAGCGCTCGATTCGCACCTTCTTGATGCTGTCTCCCGCGGCAATTCTGTTGACGACGTCCATGCCCTCGACCACCGAGCCAAAAACCGAATGTTTGCCGTCCAACCACGGTGTTGCGGCAAGGGTTATAAAGAACTGACTGCCATTGGTATTTGCGCCTGCGTTGGCCATAGAGACGATGCCTGGGCCGCTGTGCTTGAGATCAGGCGAGAATTCGTCGGGGAAGCGATAACCGGGGCCGCCATTGCCTGTGCCCGTCGGATCTCCGCCTTGAATGACAAAACCAGGCTCGACCCTATGAAAAACGGTACCGTCATAAAAGTGTTTGCCCTTGGTGGCATCCAATTTGCCTTCCGCGAGGCCAACGAAATTGCCAACCGTCATCGGAGCTTTTTCAAACTCCAATTTGATGACGATATCGCCTTTTGCAGTTTCAAGAATGGCGTAGAGACCATCGGGGCGCGAAGTTGTCTGACACGAGACAAGCGCTGTCGCTACCACACAGAGAAACAGAGGAACAGAGTGGCGCAAGTTTGACTTCATTGAAAAATCCTCCAGGATTTTGTTATCGCGTCTTTTGCGATTCGAATAGAGCAGTCTGAGATTCTACCACGAGAAGTCAAAGAATAGCAAAAAAAGCATTGAGACGAAAGGCCCGTGAAGTGAAGCTGGAAGCAGAGGCAAGGGCGTGGTACCATTAACGAAGTGTCATGAAGGCCCGTCGTGTATTCAGGGTGGCCGGTCCGGCAAAGAAGGGCGGAGCTAGGAGAGGAGCGAAGCTATGGCGGAAAACGAAACGCAAGATCAGGGCACAACAAATCGGGGTGAGGGATGGAAGAGTCGCAGACCCAGCTGGGACGAATACTTTATGGAGGTTTGCAAGGCAATCGCCAAGCGGGCTACCTGCGACAGGGGCAAATCGGGTTGCGTGATTGCAAAGGACAACCAAATCCTCGCCACGGGCTATGTGGGCGCCCCAAGTGGCCTTCCACACTGTGACGAAGTAGGACATCAGCTCAAAAAAGTGGTACACGAGGATGGTAGCGTCACACAACACTGTGTGCGCACCGTTCACGCCGAGCAGAATGCCATCTGCCAGGCAGCGAAGCGGGGAGTGGCAATAGAAGGTGCGACCATGTATTGCAGAATGACACCGTGCAGAACCTGCGCGATGATGATCATCAACTGCGGTATCAAACGAGTCGTCTGCGAGCGCAAGTACCACGACGGTGCCGAAAGCGAGGCCATGTTTTTGGCCGCTGGAGTCAAGCTCGAGTATGTGATAGACGAAGTGCTCAAGTACGAGAATCAGTGAGCCCATTTATGGCTACGCCTGCTTAAGGCCACGCCTATTGAAGGGCGATGGCCGCCTGATTGTGCAAGGCGCAGTCTTTGTCGTACAGTAACCTGGTGAGCATCAAAATTCTTTTTCTGGGCGAAATTGTCGACAAAAACGGAGTATTTACACTAAAGGCGACCTTGCCTCAGTTGCGGTCGCGTTACGCACCCGACTTTGTCGTGGCAAACGCGGACTCGGCGACAGGCGGTGCGGGATTGGGCGTCCAGCACGCGGTGTACCTGCGCAAATTGGGTGTGGATTGCATTACAATGGGCGAATCAGCCTATTACAAAGTCGATATGACAGAGTTCTACCCAAAATGCCCGTGGGCCTTAAGGCCGGCTAACTTGCCATATGAGGATCCAGGCCGCGGTTGGAAGGTTTTCCAGACGCCCAAGGGCAAGGTGATCGTCATCGATCTCTTGGGGCAGGCGAGCTTTGCCCGCGTCCATGCCGACAACCCTTTCAAAGTACTCGATTACATACTCGAACGGATTCAGAAAGAGCCGGGCCAGGAGCGGGCGCTGGTGCTTGTCGATTTTCACGCTTCCGCCACTGCCGAAAAGCTCACCCTCACAGAATACGCCGATGGCCGCGTCTCAGCCATCATCGGTACTCACGCCAAAACCCTCACCGCAGACGCACGGATAACAGCAAAAGGCACTGCGGCTATTACCGATTCCGGCCGCACCGGTAGTATATTATCTGTAGGTGGTATGGATCCCGATGCCCGCGTTCGAGAGTTTATGACTTCCGTACGCAGTTACGAGAGTGGTGGAGTTTTGGGACTGGAAGCCCAGGGCTGTTTTATCGAAATCGGCGATTCCGGCAAGGCTGAACACATTGAAAATTTCAGGCTTCCCTGTAAGGAGAAAGTGAATGAGAGAGCGAGGGACAATCAAAAAGATTGAAGGTAAACTCATAACCATATCAATGGATCTGACCGAAGGTTGTGCAGCCTGTGCAAATGGCATGTGCAAATCCAACCGCAGCGCGCTCATGGCGCATAACCCCAATCGGGTGCCTGTTGCCGAGGGCGATCACGTTGAGGTGGAAATCCCCAGTAAGGAGCAGGCCAAGAGTGCGTTTTGGGCCTTGGGATTGCCGCTCATCATGCTCTTTGTCGGCTACGGAGTTGGCCAGCTGTTATTTCCACAGTCCAACGAAGGCATAAAAGTTCTCTTCTCAGCGGTTTTTTTTGGCGTTTTCCTTTTGGTCGGGCTGCTCGTACAACGCCAGCGCAACGAAAAGTCCTTTCCAGTCATCGTAGGCAAAGTCATCTAAACGCTTGGCCGAGTTTTTGGCTTGGCCCAATCTTGCGTCTTTCTGGATGCTGAACCTGCCTGAGCCTTGTGCATTTGCATATTTACTGAAGAACGCTTGCATTCGCGTTTGACCTCAGCTATAACGAATGAAGTGATACTGTCGGGCTGGCGTTGCCGGCTTGTTTCATTTCGTTCTGAAATGGAGATACGCGGATGAAAAAAGCACTCATGGCTGGTTTCTGTACGCTGCTTCTGTTGGCAGCGGTCTGTGCAGGAGCGGCTCCCAAGTCGGAAGACTACTATTCGGTCTATTCAGGTGAGCTCACATCCCTCAATTATCTTGTCGTTTCTACGGAGAATGAGCAGGCGGTTGCAGCCAATGTCATCGACGGACTTGTGGAATATGACAAGTACGGTGTCCTTGTGCCGTCCCTTGCTACGGATTGGAGCAGCTCCTCCGACGGGCTCAAATGGACCTTCAATATTAGAAAAGGCGTAAAATGGGTCGACAACACTGGG
>JAFIHQ010000106.1 GCA_017849315.1 Treponema sp. | reverse complement strand
GGCCTGCCGTCCGCAGACGATAAGGTCCCAGTCGAGCTTCCTGAGCGCGGTGGCGAGCGTCAGGGAGGTTGCCCAG
Source organism: Treponema sp. (assembly GCA_017849315.1). GTDB lineage: Bacteria > Spirochaetota > Spirochaetia > Treponematales > Rectinemataceae > JAFIHQ01. The sequence continues at coordinate 19,392 of JAFIHQ010000106.1, read as the reverse complement.
GTGTCCGCCCCGCCGAAGGCCCGGTCGGAGAGAAGAATGGCGTTGTCGGCGCCCATCGCGAGCGCATCGCGCAGGGCCAGGTCGGCCTGGGCTGGGCCCATGCTGAGTACGGTCACGGTGCCTCCTGCAGCCTCGCGCAGGGTAAGCGCGGCTTCCAGGCCACTCTTGTCGTCCGGATTGATGATACTGGGCACTCCCTCACGCAGAAGGGTGCCTGTAACAGGGTCAATCTTAACCTCTGTAGTATCCGGAACCTGTTTTATACAAACGACTATCTTCATATATGATTCCTCTGTTAGTGCCAATTGGCGCTGGCCATAGTGGCCATTTTGATCGGACTATCCGCGTCGATTATTTGAGCATGGCGCCCAGCAAAGCGAAGGTCTCTGTCTCATTTGAGCATGGCGCCCGAGATGACCATCCGTTGCACTTCGCTCGTCCCCTCGTAGATCTCTGTAATCTTGGCGTCGCGCATCATGCGCTCAACAGGATACTCGCGCGTATAGCCGTATCCGCCAAAAAGCTGAACCGCTTCTGTCGTCACCGACATTGCGGTCTCGCTTGCAAAGAGCTTCGCCATGGCAGCTTCCGTACTGTACGGCAGTCTTGCGTCCTTGCTGCAGGCCGCCCGATATACCAAAAGGCGCGCCGCGTCGGTTTTGGTCTGCATGTCGGCAAGCTTGAATTGCGTATTCTGGAACGAGGCGATGGATTTGCCGAACTGCTTGCGCTCTTTTACATACGCAACGGTCTCGTCTATTGCGCCCTGTGCAATGCCTACTGCCTGTGCGGCAATGCCGATGCGCCCGCCATCCAGCGTCTTCATGGCGAGCCCAAAACCGCCCCCTTCCTTGCCAAGCAGGTTTTCCAGCGGCAACTCGACGTTTTCAAAGATGAGTTCACAGGTCGAGGAGCCGCGTATGCCCATCTTTTTCTCGTGTTTCCCAATCGAAAAGCCCGGTATACCCTTTTCTACAAGGAATGCCGAGATGCCTCGCGTACCCGCATCTCGATTTGTCATTGCCATGACGACGAAAATGTCTGCGTAACCGGCATTGGTAATAAAGATTTTCGAGCCATTGAGTAGCCAGTGGTCGCCTTTCTTTACCGCGGTGGTTTGCTGGCTTGCAGCATCGGAACCGGCATTGGGCTCGGTGAGGGCGAATGCTCCCAATTTCTGGCCCGAAGCGAGGGGTACGAGGTACTTCCGGCGTTGTTCTTCGGTGCCATATTCCCAAATTGGACCGGCGCACAGCGAGGTATGGGCGGAAAGTATGACACCAGTTGTTGCGCAGACTTTTGAAAGTGCTTCCACGGCCATGATATAGGCGAGGTTGTCGCCGCCAGAACCACCATATTCTTTAGGGAATGGGATCCCCATCATACCGATGCGAGCCATTTTGGCTACGGTTTCAGCCGGGAAGCGCTCCGCTTCATCGACCTCTTTTGCAAGTGGCTTGACTTCGGTCTCGGCAAACTCGTCGTAGAGGCGTTTAAGAAGCTGATGCTGTTTGTCGAACTGGAAGTCCATAGGCCTTTCCTTTTTCAGTGGATGATGATTTGGTAGTAGAGGACGATGAAGACGAACTCGTAAGTGCTGAATCAACTCTCACACAAGGGACAAGCAAAACAGCCTCGCCGTCCACCACAACTTCCCCCTTTACGGTGCACAGCGTTCTAAATGTGGCAAAGTGCTTCTCCGGATTGAGAGCAATTACCTGGACGCTCGCGGTAACGGTGTCGCCGATGTGCACCGGCGCTTTAAACTTAAGGTTTTGCGAAACATAAATGGCTCCAGGACCAGGCAGCTTCGTGCCCAAAACTGTAGAAATGAAGGCCGCGGTAAGCATTCCATGGGCTATTCGCCCCTTAAACCGTGTGGTCGAGGCAAATTCCTCGTTGACATGGACCGGATTAAAGTCCCCCGACACACCGGCAAAATTTGCAATATCGGACTCGGTAACTGTCTTTGCAAAACTGGCTTCCATGCCGATCTGGAGGTCTTCAAAGCTAAAACCCTTGACTTCGATGCTCATTGCTTCAATCTCCTTAAAATCGAGCAAATATTATCGATTTGAAGAAGAAGTGTCAATATATTTTTATCGATAAAAATAAATAAGGCCAAGAAAACCTTTACGAAGCCATAACAACGGAATCGGCAAACTTGTATAAGGATTTCTTTAGGATGTTTTCCCGTTTTGCTTAGTCAAAATTCCAAGATTCCCAATAACCGGTTCAATCAAACTAATGCTATACGTACTAGGTAGCAAGGCTGAACCATGGGTGGCAATTTTTTGCTGCTCAAGGTTTTGGCTAAGGTACCTAATGTTCTTTAAGTCAATGGAGGAAGAAAGTATGAAAAAACTCATGATGGCACTTCTACTTGTCGCCTTATCGGTGACATCAGTTGCGGGTGTCTATGCCGATCAGGCAAAAAATGACGAGCTTCAGAAATATGTTAAGAGCCTATATATTCTGGGCTTTCCACGCCCTGACAAACTGGAGAAATTGATTGCGGATGGTGCTGATGTAAACTGCCAAGACAATCAAGGTAGAACACCACTCTGGAACCTGATAAACCGTGTGCTACCCCAAAACCTATTGGGTGGACTCGTTACGCTCTATAAATCACCTAACATAAACGAAGACAGGTTTGTCAAAGAGTCGGCCGATGTGCTCCTTAAACATGGTGCAAACGTAAACTTGGTGGATAAATCAACAAAGCAGTCGGTGTTAAGGCTCGCTTTAAGGGCCCACTACTTTGATCTTGCCGAGAAAATTGTCAATGCAGGCCTCGACATCAATATGAATGACAATGACGATTACAACGCGCTCATACTGGCAGCTTCGTACGACTATACAGGCGATGTAGTTCGGGCGGTCGTTTCAAAAGGACCAGATATAAACTACGCGGCAAAAAAACTCCGAGGCATGACGGCTTTGCAAGTGGCGGCCTTGGTTGGCAATTATGATGCTGTCGTAGTCCTTGTGGAAAATGGAGCCGACATCAATATGCAGAACTCAGAGAAGAGATCTGCTTTGAACTTCGCATTTTCCTGCACCGGTGGCAATGATGCCGCATATGAAATAGCAGAATATCTCTTTATCCACGGTGCAGTTATGGACGACTCTGGGGACAACTCAGTGCAAGGGTTACAAAAAGTCGCCATAGCTAACAACAATTTTGGGAACTACTTGATGCTCAACGAAAGTGGCCTTGCAAGTCTGTCTACGCTGCTTACGTTTGTACAGTACCCAGTGGTTCAGCGTTCCGATGTTGATAATTCGTCACTCACTCCAGACGAAAAAACGCTCAGCTACTTAATGAAATCATACCTGGACCAAAACTATGTCCCCCGGCACAACAGAGACCAGTCCGTCTATGGCTACAGGGTCAAATCTGTCAAGATCGTCCAATCAGGTACCAACGGGGCCTTGAGGCTCAATGTAAAAGCCTATGCACTGCTTCAGCAGACGATAGAGGGATCGCAGCAAGCAAAGGATAGAGATGGCAAACCTGTTAGCATTCCGTATTATTACCGCCGATATCAGCAAGTAAATGTCGATGATATGCTCTTTGAAGTCAGATGCCTGAAGAATGACTTTGATGAATGGTGCTTGAAGAAAATGTAACAAAAGAGGAGGTATGCAGTATGTACCTACAACGAGGTCATTCTTTTGGGGAGAGTCTCGTGCGACGCGAGCCCTCTACCCGGCGTACTGTTCTCTGTATTGGGCTTGCAATGTGCATAGCATTGAGCTGTGTCAGTTGTACAAGTCTCGGTAAGAAAGTTCCCCCAGCCCAGACACCCCCACCGGTGCAACAAGACACGGCAGTATTCGGAACCTACGACGCCTGGAACTTTCACAATGGCACATGGGTCAAAAAACCAGACGCAAAGCTTGTACTCACAGAATCTTCTATGGTTATGACAGGTACCACCTTGTATCCTACACAAGGATCTCAATACAAGGAACAGCAGCTCGTTACTCAAAATGGTCAAATTGCAAAATATGCCACGGTGAATGGTGAGCGGATGGTGTCCTATCTGTGTGATTATTATCTGCAAAGCCCGGCGGAATTTGGAGTCCCCATTCTGTGGCTCAAAACGGACTGGACAAATTCAGCCACCATGATAGCTGCTCCAGATCCTGCAAGCGCCTTGCTTGAAGATATTGCTGCCTATATACCAGATGGTCTGACACCGAGCGAAGAGGCCTTCAGTTCCCTGACTCGGGTTAAAAACGTTCCATTCAGACACTTCTGGCAAGACTCGACGGATATTTTCGGCATGGCTTTCTACAAAGACTATCTCCTCGTGTCCGACTTTGCCGCACCTTGTATCGACAGTCTCGACATTTCCAATCCGGAAAATGCTAAGATCGTCGGGACCTGGAAAACAAACCAGACCCATCAATGGGATAACTCGGAAGGAATCCTTATCCATGGGCAAACGGCATATGTTGCTTCCAGCATCGCTGGGATAAGGGTATTGAGTCTAAACGATCCTGCTAACCCAGAATTCGTCCGCCAGATCAACACAGGGATTTCCTATACGGTCACCCGATCGGGCAACTCGACCTCATCTTCCGATCATGTCCTATATACGAATGCAAACAACACTGGCAGTTTCGTTGCCGTGGACCTTAAATCGCCGAATGTGCCGGTCCTGCATACGTTCCAGGAAAATGGGGGGAATGCATGGAATTATGACATTGTAAAAAAAGGCCAATATCTCTACTGCGCTGGAGGCGACAGGTTCTTAATCTATGACGCAAGCAATGCAATCTCACCAGAACTTTTAAGCACGATTGTGTCGGCCAGAAACGACAATACCGTGCAGAGTGTCTGTATCGCCGGTGACTACGCCTTCGTTCATGGGTTGAGTGGGGAAGGCTCTATCGAAATCGTATCAGTCTCCAATCCCAAGAAGCCACTCATCGTATACACCATCGATGGGCTCTATTCCGGCGGGAGAATCGCAGTTCATGGAGGATACCTGTTCTACATCGGACCTGAACAGAACCAAGGGTTATACGTCTTCGACATCAAAGACCCTGAAAACCCTGTAATGGTGACGTACTACCCGGATATCCATGGTCACAATATCGCGTTTAAGGACTCTTATGTTTATGTGACATCAGGGGCGAACGGCCTCAACATCTACAAAAAGCAATGAACTGCTCATGAGCGGTGTGCATTAGCAAAGGCCCGCGCCCCCTGACGGCAATTTCGACTCTATATTGGAGGCGCGGGGTTCCTACTTGCTGGCTCAAAAATGACTGCAAAGCGTTGGGTACAAAGTGGTATGGCACCAAAACTCGGTATTCTTAACAGCATGATTCATTTTAGCTCAACGCGACTCATTTTAATCTCCTACAACAACTTATCATTTGTCGGCTTCTTTTAAAGAAGAAGAGTTGATGACGTGATAGGATGTCTGTGAAGATTCGGTACTTGCCTTGCCTCTTGTTATTAGCTGACTTTTCGGCAAATCCAATGATCCTACAAAGTATGGCCCATAACTGAAAAAGCCCTTTCAAAATCTTCTATGAGCAAACTTGGCGACTCGAGCCCAACGTGTATTCTGACTAGATTCAATTGTTCTTCGGGTATCTTGGAAGTTGGGAATGAGGCTGCTTCGGGCATAATAAGGCTTTCATATCCGCCCCAGCTCACTGCACGTTTAAAGACTTTGAAGCTGTTGATAAAGGTTTTGATTTGATCCAGATTCCTTGTCCTGAGCCTGAAAGACAAGAGACCACTTCCACCACGCATTTGTTTGTTGGCTAATTCAAACTGGGGATGTGATTCGAGGAATGGATAAGAGACGCTCTCAATCTCCGGTTTTTGTTCGAGATAGTGCCCAACAGCAAGGGCGCCAGCAAAATGAGCCGGTAAACGAACATGCAGCGTCCTCATGCCTCTTAGGACGAGCCATGCCATGAATGGGTCGGCAACAGCGCCAAACTGTAGTGATTCGGTCTTGATCATGTGATCAATTTTATCCCTTTTCCCTATGACGACACCTGCAACCAGATCGCTATTTCCGCCAAGATACTTGCTTGCAGAATGAACGACAAGGTCGACGCCAAAGTCTATTGGATTGCAATAGAAGGGTGTGGCCCATGTATTATCGATAATAGTTGTAATGTTCTTGTCTTTCGCTATTTTGGTTATGGCGGCAATGTCCTGCAAAAGAAAAGTATTCGAAGTGGGGCTTTCAAGATAAATAACCCGCGTCGTTGGCCGAATAGCAGCCGCAATCGTTGCCGTATCTGTACCATTCACAAAAGTGTGCTCAACGCCAAACCGCTCCAAATAGACTCCAATAAACTTTGTCGCCCAGCTATATGCATCTTTGACGCAGATAACGTGGTCACCCATCGACACGCAGGACATGATGGCATTGGTAATTGCAGCAGCACCTGAACCAAGGAGTTTAGCCTTCTCGCCATGTTCTAGGCCGGCTATTTTCTCTTCTACGAGGTTCACGGTTGGATTGTTTCCACGCGTGTAAAGACAAGTGGACAACTCGTCCTCCAGTGCTTCTTGTAGACTGTCAAAGCTGTCAAAACAGAAATTAGAAGTTTGAAAAATGGGAGGATTTACTGCGTTGTATGGTAGATTGTCCTCTCCTAAGTGGAGTAAAACATATGTCGCATCTTTGTCGGTCATTATATGTTATCTCCTTTCAGTACATAATTTTATGATAATCAATAGCAAGAACAGTATCTAAGTCATCTATCGGTTCTCCAGGTAAACCATGTACCTCCAGACCATTTCCCTTTTGCGAAAAAGGCATATTCTGCTGGCTCGCCAATAGTGAAACATGGTCTACTATGATGTCTTGAACACGAACCCGCAAAACAGTTCCAGGCCAGCGCAATATATGGTAGTAAAGTCTCTTAAGTGCCGGGTTGAAAGTCCATACTCCCGAATTGCAAAAGAAACCACCGTCCAACGCTTCGCGCGCGAGGTGGAAAGATTTTGTACAACCGTAGATCGAAGCCCCGTTTTCTTTTATCCATTCTCCAATTGTAGCCAAACAATCTAGAGTAGGTTTGGGGATAACACCATCTGCCGAAGGCCCGGCATTGAATAGAAAATTCCCACCTAAGCTAACACTATGCACGAGCGCGCCCAAAACCTGTCTGGGGGTCTTCCAGTTCTTATCTCCTGCGTGGTAACCCCAGTTGTCATTCGAACTCATGCAAGCTTCCCACGTTCTTCCTTTTGCTACAATTTCTTGTTCAGGTGTCGAAAAATCTTCTTGGATACCGGACCGATCGTTTATAAGAATCCCAGGCTGCAGCTGGCGAACCATCGAATTCAACTCGGCCGAAGCCCAGTCCTCTGCGGTAATATCATCACAATACGGCGGGTTATCGAATGGCCAAAAACCGTCGTACCAAAGCACATCTATCTTCCCATAGTGCGTCATCAATTCATAAACTTGCGAATGCACTTTATGTACAAATTCTTTCCAGTTCGACCTATCTGCTTTTGGTCCTTTGAGATATCCTTGGTCGCTCCAATCGAGAAGCGAATAGTAAAGGCCCACCCTTAGTCCAAATTCGTTTGCAGCATCAACAAATTCCTTAACTAGATCACGTTGACAAGGGCTCTTTCTGGAGTTGAAATCAGTGGTAGCCGTATCCCAAAGACAAAATCCTTCATGGTGCCGTGTTGTCAGTATGCAATAACGCGCTCCAGCTGCTGCCGCCGCCCTAATCCATTCTCGAGGCGAAAAGGTTTCTGACAGAAGGAACTTATCAAACAGCTTCCGGTATTCACCAGCTGGAATCGCTTCGTTATACATTGCCCATTCTCCTCTGCCCAGAATCGAGTAGAGGCCAAAGTGGATCATCACGCCAAACCTATCCATCTTGAATCGAACTAGTGGTGGAATCCTTTCAGTTCTGTTATCATTATTGTTCATCGCCGTATGTCTCACTTCTCTGGGCCACTGTCATCCTTTTACGCCTCCTTCTGTAAGACCTGCAACTATGTACTTTTGCCCAAAGGCAAAAACGAGCATCGTAGGGAGCAAGGCAACTACCAAGCCAGCACTCAGTGTGTCCCAACTTATGCCTGCTTTTGAGATAAATGAATTCAAAGCTACAGGTACAGTTGTCTTAGCAGGGTCTGATAGAAACATAACGGCCAAGAAGAGCTCATTCCAAATATTCACAAAAGAAAAGCTGAAAATTGCCGCAAGGCCGGGAGCCATCATGGGAATGACAATTCGAAACAGCGACTGACTGGTGGTACATCCATCTACCATAGCCGCTTCTTCAATACTTACCGGAATTCTATCAAAAAAACTTTTTGACATAATTGTGTTGAAGGCAAGTGTAGTGGCAACATAGACCACAGCAAGTACCCAAAGCTTATCCAATCCTCCCAAGCCTGCAACCATTATGTAAAGCGGTGTCATCAAAAGGAAAGAAGGTATCATCTGGCTGAAATAGAGTACGAGTAGAACATTAGCTTTTAAGGCGTGTTTCTTGTAGCGGGAGAGGGCGTACCCACTAAACAAAGCCATAAAAAGAGAACCTAAGGACCCCAGCAAAGTCACAATTAGACTATTCTTGAAATACAATCCAAAATTGTTGAATCTAAAAAGCCTTTGGTAACTCGAAAAAGTGATCTTGTTTGGAATGTACTTGAGAGGGAAAGTGAACACCTCCTTAGGATCTTTTAGGGAGGTTATGATTATCCATACAAGAGGGAAAAGAGCAAAAATAAGAAATGCTGCAAGTGCTACAAATCTACCAAGTGAGGAAAGGCACCTTGATGCTTTCATATTTCAATCTCCTTCCTCGAGGTAAATCTCAAGTAGAAAAATGAGTACACGAAAAGAATCATCATTATGATAAGGCCTATAGCCGATGCTTGACCATAGTTGTACTCTTTCATAATCTTGTTCAGCATTTCGGTCGCAAGGATATTCGTCGCATTGGCTGGTCCACCATTAGTCATTCCATAAATAATCTCCGGGAAATTCATTATCCACATTACACGGAGCAAGGTGGTACTAACGAGCGTCGGCTTAATATATGGAATTGTTATCCTGAAAAGCTGAGTAAACCAGTTGGCCCCGTCTATCTTGGCTGACTCATACAGTTCATTCGGGATCGATTGCAATGCGGCTAAGATCATTATGCCGAAAAATGGAATCCCATACCAAACATTGGCAACAATGACCGACATCAGGGCATAATGAGGATCTGAAAGAAAACCAATTGGCGAGTGAACGATTCCAAGCCGCATAATGACATCGTTTGCGAGGCCAAATTGACCATTAAAAATCCACGACCATACGAGACCGATGGCAAAGCCCGATAGCGCCCATGGGTAAAAAACGAGCGACGTATAGAGTCCTCGTCCCCTAAAGGGTTTTCGCAAAAGAAGTGCAAGGCCAAATCCGAGCATGAACTGTAACACCAAAGAAATACAAACCCACACAAAAGTGTTTAGGAGCACTTGTCCAAACGGGTATGTAAGGTCATTGAAAACGGCTCTGAAATTGTCGAAATTATTCCAACCCTTGTCCTGCAGATTAAAAAGATTATATTTCTGAAATGCCATAATGAAGCTTCTACAGACAGGGAAATATACCAGCACGGTCAGCAAGATGAGCGTAGGTAATAAGTACTTGTTCAACACGTCTTGCGGCTTTTTCATAGAGCTCCCATTTAAGCAGAATATGAAAAACGTAGCCAGCCGAATGAGACCTGACTACGTTTTTCGTTCAATTACTTGGGTACGACTGACAATCCTCGACAATTAAGCTACACTAGTACAACGAAGTCCATAAGACAAAAATCATTCCCAATACTTGGCCCATCTATTAATAGCTTCATCGGCGGATATCTGCCCCAACAAGTAAGACTGCATAACCTGTTCTTGGTATCCTCCCCAAGCAGGAAAACGAGGGTCGGAGATTGGATACTTTGCGGTTACCCAAGTTTTGGTATCGTTCAACATCGTGTTCCACGCACTAAACCTTCCAGAAGAGAAATACTTGTTGTTGGCGAACGTGCTCTTGTGAACCGGCAACGCTCCGTAAGTCTTGCAGAATTCCGCATTGGTTTCCGGCTCGAGCAAGAACGACATAAGTTTCCAGGCAGCATCCTTGTTTTGACTATAAGACACAAGTGACAAGCCTTGGAAGGCATAGTCTTGATATGCTTTGCCGGTTTTTCCTACAGGTACTGGGTAGATCCCATATTTGTCGGGTCCAAGCTGTTCGTCGATCATGGCCATGGCGTCCGGATCCTGGATAAGGAACACACCGACGCCAGACACAAACGCATTAATCTGTTCTGCAAATCCCCAGTTCACACCGTCCTTCGGGGTAGCCTTCCTATAGAGGTCCAAGTAACGCTCCAGAGCTGCTTTACCCTCCGGAGTCTTGTAGGCAAATTTCCCGTCTTTTGTCCAATAGAACCGGTTGACATCCAAATTAGGCACGTCGGACAAACACATATAGTCCTGCGAAACTTTCCACGAGTTGTGTTTGCCACGAATTACGTAGCCGTACTTGTTGGCTGATGGGTTAGTCAACTTGATAGCTTCTTGGCAAAGTTCATCGATAGTTTTAGGAACAGGGAGGCCGGCAGACTTTAGAATATCCGTCCTTACATAGAGTGCTTTTACAAAATAGAGCCAAGGTAGTATATACGCCGTGTTATCAATCGAGCGCATGGATTCAACCGTAACAGGCAAGAGATCGTTCATGATCGGCCAATTGGTCAAATATTTCTCAAGGCTCACTATTTGACCGTTGTTCACAAATTGCCTTACAGTCGCATCTCTAGATTCAATAATGTCCAGCGGCTGTCTTGCATTCAACATTTGTGTAAGTTTGTTTTCAGCCTGTTCATAGGGTGGCGAAATTAGCTTTACTGTGATGTTCGGGTTTTTCTCTTCAAATTTCCGAAACATCTGTTGCAAGTATTCGGTGCGCGCCGGACTGGTCAGTGTTTCAAAAAAGGTTAGCTCAATTTTTTTTGAAGCCTGTCCAAAAGCGGACGCTGTAAGAAGGACCAAAATCATAGACACAAACAAAATGGTTCTCTTTTTCATCGGGAACACCTCCTCTAATGACTCTCGGGCATGTTCAAGTGTATGGTCCAATTCTCTATCTGTCAACTTATTTTGATAAAATTAAATTTATTTAACACATCGAGGGCATTGAAGCTGTCTACTTGCCCCAAGTAGCGTCCACAGCAACGACCTCTATCTCGACACTCGCATTCATGGGAAGTGCGGCGACTTGAACTGCCGAGCGTGCTGGACAGGGATTGGTGAAAAAGAGTGCGTAAACATCATTCACCGCCTTGAAGTCTGCAATATCTCGAAGAAAAACGGTCGTTTTTGCAACGTTCGAAAAGGTAAGTCCCATTTCCGTAAGGATTATGCCAATATTTTGAAGCGCACGTCCCGTTTCTTTGGCAATACCCCCTTGAACAAGCTGCCCTGTAGCAGGTTCAATTCCAAGTTGACCAGATAGAAAAACAAGCCCACCGACCTTGGTTGCATGGGAGTATGGTCCAATAGCAGCCGGAGCTTCTTTCGAATTGAAACATTCCTTGCAGTACATTCCAACCTTCTTCTGTAACAACAGTAGTCGCTTACCCACTGATGGTTAAGCCGTCACAGAGAAGTATGAGTCAGGACCTTAGTTTTGTCAAATAATTTTTAAAAAATCAACATTTTTTAACAAACAAACCACAGCATCAGTGCACACGGAATTCTCTCAAGTACTTATATATAGTATGCTTGGTTACTCCTAGTTTATTGCCGACTAGCTCGACCGCGCCCTTTATTTCAAATATTTTCTTTTTTTCTAGATTAAGCACAATCTGGCGATTCTTTTCTGTAGACGAAATACCAGTGGTTCTGGCAATGGCATCAAGTTCGTCGCTCACGGCTTTTTCAACAAGGTTGGATACATCTGGGGCAAAGTTCTCACCGGCGGACGATACCTCAAAGGAGGAGGCCATTTCTTCCGCAAACCGATAAAGTGAGACAGAAAGATCAAAATTGATGCACATAAACCCTATGAGTTGCCCACCATCATTGCGGATTAGCATCGTTACAGACCTTAGGGGTTTCCCAGACCGGGCTTCAGAAAAGTATGCACCAATAATATCTTCTTGTGTTTCAACAGATTTTCGTAAAATTTCGAGTCCAAAATCGGTAATTGGCGATCCGGAAACACGCCCTGTTATGTCACCGTTGACTATTTTGATTACAGAATGGGAGATGTCTTCTAGGGAGTGCAATACGACCTCGCAACTGTGACCGAATGCGCGGGCTATTGCATCAACGACGATCTCATAACGGGCCAAAATTCGTCGATCTTTATCCGTAAATTTGTACGAACCGGCTGCTCTTCGCGCATCAATGCACAACTTTGTACTCGTATCCTGAGTTCGAACACTAGACATTTTGACCTCCATTCCCATATCGTCAAAGGATAGCTAGATTTGAATAAAAAACAATCCCAACATAAACAGCCCCCTAGGCCTGGATGTGTGCCTGATACTGTACCATTTTGGTTGCTCAGAGCGACTCACTCAAAGTGTTTGCGCTAGCATCGTTGTAATCAATACAGTAGGCGTTGTCTTCAGATACAAAGGTAACTCAAGAAACGTCTTTTGTAACCTCCTTCGGCCAATGAACTTTGTAAAGTATCAACAAGCTATAATGTATTTAAGCTTCGGTTATAATCAACGGGTTGAGTCTTTCAAGTTAAACTAGTCGGCTGGCCAATCCCAAGGCGAGCACTGAGAACCGAGCGGCCGGTCATCAAAGGGAGAAAGCATGAAAAAAAGGGAGAAAGCATGAAAAAGAATCACAAACTGGCGCTCTTGATCGGGCTTATGGGCATAGGTGTACTCGTTTTGTCGGCCTGCACAATCGTGATCACAGGGGGTGCGCGGGTATTTTACGACGCCAACAATGCAACTGAAGGTACTCCCCCAGTAGATACGAGACTTTACAGTTATGGAAGCACTGCGACTGTGCTCGATAACATCGGTAACCTCCAGAAAAGCGGCTGTGTTTTTGTGGGCTGGAATACAAACTCTAACGGCACTGGCATGTGGTATTATGCTGACGACTCACTCCAAATAGATTCCTTCGTGGTCATCTTGTATGCTCAGTGGATGCCCTGGACTGCGATTCCGGGAACGTGGAATCTGACATACACTTGGGATTATGATATAGAACGGTACGCGGTCTGGACAATAAAAAGCGACAAGACTTTCACTGACAACAACGGCGGCTACGGACGTTGGGATATATCAGTCAACACTGTAGAGCTGCACTATTCAAACGGAACAACATATACCTTCCCTTATCCTTATGCAGGAACAAATTATCTCGGTAATCTCAAAGGTCGGAATTACATGTATGGAACAATGCGGGCCTCGGCCATTGGTACTTATCAGCCGCAAGGAGACTGGCACGCAGAAAGATCCACTACTGTTTATGGCCAAAGTACAAGATCGGTCCTGGAGCCAGGTACCATAACTCCATCGGGCGAAGTGGTGAAGTAAAGCCTGAGTGAACCTGTAGTGGAAGGCGCATGGCAGGGAGGCAAAGTCCTGAACCTTAAGGAGAGAAAATATGGGAAAGAGACTATTCAGTTTAATACTCATTCTTGTTGCCGCTGCTGGCATGACGTTCGCGCAGAATAAGGTGCAAGTGACCATACAGTGCGACCAAACGGGAGCAAAGATCTATTTAAACGACAATGCGGTAGGCTATACCACGCCAAACTTCAGCATGTCGGTGTTTCCGGGCACCTATACTGTGCGCATCGTAAAGGATGGATTTGCGGAATTCCGGACGAGCTTTACCGCTTTTCAGAGCCCCATAACCATTGTGGCACACTTGGCAGGTTCACCGTCGACACCTCCTCCACCACCTGTACCGTCACCTTCTAACCCTGGAATACCGGTACCGCCTGTTCCGCCGCAGTCACACGAGCCGTCCTATCAGTTCAATGTGAGAGCAAACGTAAATGGCGCACAGGTCTATATCAACGGTTCGTATGTCGGGAGTACGCCGCTCGCCATTATGCTTCCCCGTGGGAACTACTCGGTTGTGGTGAGGCTGGATGGTTATCAGGACTATTCCAGATCGATCAGGCTGAATGGCCCCTACACTCTTGTGGCAAGCCTGAACAGCTATCAGTACTCAGTCTCAATAAGCGCCATAAATGCTCCCAATGCAACGATTTATCGCGATAATTCGTATGTAGGGAGCAGCCCCTATCGAGGCACCTGGAGTTACGGAAGCTACATGGTACGGATTTCGGCGCCTGGATTTGCCGATTATGCTCAACAGGTGTTCGTCAACGGGCCGGTTAATCTGCAGGTGAGCCTTACGCCGCTCGCTGTAAACTACGAAATAAAACTGCCGGACGATCTCTACTCGTCCTGGAAGCACTTGGGCAAGTTCAGCGATGTCGACGTCTATTTTGACGGTACCAAACTCGATTCGCTCCGAGGCAGCGCGCTTCCAGGGACGCATCATATCACTTTGAAATATCGAGACTTAAGGCTGGAAAGCGATTTTGTCCTTCCGGCAGGAAAGCCGGTGACAATCGAACTTTCGCTGGGCGTGACCGTGTATTGACAGGCCGCCAGATTGAGAGGGCGCCGCCAGATTGAGAGGGCGCCGCCAGATTGAGAGGGCGACAGAAGGAGGGCGAGTAAGGTATGGAAAAGAAACTTCATCAAGTGTTTTGGGCAGCCGCCCTTCTGGCAGTCGCCCTGGTGGTGACGGGGATTATCGTGACAAACGGCGTAGTGCAGATCCGCGCGGCGCAAGATACCATCAGCGTGACCGGCAGCGCAAAAGAGCCCGTCGAATCCGACGTGGCGGTGTGGAATTTCTCCGTGAATATCCGCGGGGACAGCCTGCAGGCAGCGTATGCCGAGCTCAAAACAGCCATCCCCAAAATCGATGCGTTTCTGGCTTCGCAAGGGGTGCCCGCCGAAGAAATCGTCGCCGGCGCCATCAACGCAGGTTCCAACACCTACTTCGACGAGGATGCGCAAGGCCGCAGAACCCAGCGCACCACCTACTTTGCCAACCGCAGCTACCGGGTGACGTCCATCGATATAGACCGGCTTGAGCGGGCGTCGCGCGGCGCCGGCGACCTCATTGCACAAGGGGTTGCCTTGGACTCGGGCCAGCTCGAATACATGTACACGAAGCTCGCCGACCTGCGGAATGGCCTTCTGGAACGCGCCACTGAGGACGCAAAAGGCAGGGCCGAGGCCATAGCCAAGTCTTCGGGTGCCAAGATCGGCGCAATAAAAAGCGCGCGAATGGGCGTGTTCCAGATTACGCCGCGCAACTCCACAATGGTGGACGACTACGGCATGAATGACACGTCGACTCGGCTAAAAGACGTGACCGCGGTGGTGGGTGCAGAGTTCAGACTAAAATAGGCTGAAATAGTGCGCTACCCAGTAGCTCGCGGCGGGTCGCTCGGCGGAGTACTCGGCCCGGCGCTCGGCTTTATTCTTTGAGCATCAGATTGATTATCTCGACATCGGTCTGGCGCATGCCCTGTGCGCCCATAATGCCCACGTTGCGTATCGTGTCGTCCACGTCTTTGCCTACGAGCCCCTCGCCTGAGGAGAACGACTTGCCGCCGTCTTTCATGCCCATTTCCTGGCCCATGATGGCAGCTTCCAGCGCCGTGGCGATTTTTGCCGCACAGGACGCCTTGGCCCCGTCGCAAACCATGCCATCCGCAGTGACGATTGTGTTGGTGATGCTCGCGGCTATCTGCTCGTAGGTGCCACCCTCCAGGTACGCGATGCCCGCGGCGCTCCCCACGGCGGCGCTCACTGCCCCGCAATATGCCGACAGCTTCCCGATGTACGACTTCTGTTCGAGCGATACGAGGTTGCTCAAAACGAGCGCCCGGATGAGCTTTTCTTCGCTTGCACCCAATTCTTTGGCGTATTCGATGACCGGCACCGACACGGTGAGCCCCTGATTGCCGCTCCCCGAGTTGATGACGACCGGCATGGCACAGCCGCCCATGCGGGCGTCGCTCCCCGCAGCAGCCCTGGC
Organism: Treponema sp.; assembly: GCA_017849315.1. Taxonomy (GTDB): domain Bacteria; phylum Spirochaetota; class Spirochaetia; order Treponematales; family Rectinemataceae; genus JAFIHQ01. Next base: position 3,278 of record JAFIHQ010000106.1, on the reverse strand, counting down.
CCTTGCGCGCACGCGCACGTCGTTTTCTTCGCCACGCAAAAGAGACTTGCCGACCGCCATACCATAGTCGTTTTTAAGCCCCTCATCCGCAATGGCACTGTTCAGCTCGATTTGTCGACGAATGATATCGGCGACATCCTCCATGCGCACGGTGTTTGCAAACTCCAGAATCGAGCGCACTTTAAGGCTTGGCGTCCCAAGTGAGGCGTCGTGCTGTTCAGTGTACTGCTTCGACTTCGCAGTATTGAGGTCTCGAGTATCGAGCAGGACTTGTCCATCTTTTTCAATATAGACGATGCCTGTATGAGTTTTATCGATAATGACGCGCGAGCTTGCGCTGCCCGCGAAGGCACGCACTTCGATATAGATGCCCTCCACGCCCTCCACAAGCCAGGTCGAGCAGAAGCCCTGCGCAAGGAGCGCCTTGGTTTTCTCGATGTGGTCCTGTGTGAGTGACTGCAAGACTTCGAGTTTTGCTTCCGCAACGCCGCCGACTATGCCTGCCGTAGCCGCCGCCCGAATACCTCGCAGGCCCCCGGTGTTGGGCACGGTGACGCCTTTGACATTCTTTATGATGTTGGCGCTGCAGCCCACTTCGAGGCGCTCGGGCATTTGTCCCAGGGTTTCGCGCGCTTTTGCGGCGGCGTACGCAACGGCGATGGGCTCGGTACAGCCCGTGGCGGGCACCAGCTCTTCTTTGAGCATGGCAAGATATTCGTCATATAGGTTCTTGGGTAACATCGCTTCCCCTCTCGCTTTTATTCACGGGTAACTTCACTGGTCAGCTCACAGGTCACTTCACGGGCAAATAAGGCGTGTGCCTGCAAAAACAATGTAGCAATCAATGGCGGAACGCACAAGACCACTCCCCCGGTTTCGAATTTGTCGGTGCTTCCATTTGAGCACAGAACCTCGCAAAATTCCGCAGGTGGTGTACAATGGGAAAAGGGGGCCGTCATGACGCATTCTCAGCGTGAGATCATTTTTTCCGAAATCGACAAGGCACTCAGCGATGCCCCACGCAATGGCACCGTTACCTTTACGCTCTATTTTACCGATGGCGACGTCACGAGAATGGAGTGCAATAAGGTAAAAGAAATAAAGTTCATGCATACATGCTCTGGGCCTGGCCCGGGATTTGGCGCTGGCGCCGTCTCTGGTCTTGGCCCTGATCCTGTCTCTGGCTGAAAAACCGAAAAAACCTCTTGACACAAAGGGACAAAACCTGCATCGTAGGGCTCAACATGAATGACAGAGCGTTTCTACCTGCGAAATCTGAGCATTACCTCATGCAAGAGCCCTCCGCGGCTCTTGTGAGTGCCTCCATGCTCTGCGCTTCTGTATGTTTCATGCGTTGCGGCCGCGTTTGGCCGCCCCGCTCTTAGGCTGCCGTCCAGCCGTACCAAGACGGAACAATTATAGTTTAATACCGATATTTGCTCACTCTCACCTAATAATAACCAATACCCGCCCCACTCTACGCACTTCTGGCAATAACCGGCTCGTCCGGAATAAGGAGATAGTATGAATTCTACACTCAAACGGACCTTCGCCCTTGCGGCAATCGTCGCTTTTGTCTTCGCATCTGTGGCAGCGGCAGGAAAGAAAAACTTCGACCCGAACCACCTCGTCGTCGGCGTTACAACGGGCGTTCACGAAGAGATCATGCAGCAAGTCAAGAAACTCGCCGCAAAACAGGGGATTAACGTGGAGATCAAGGTGTTCACGGACTATGTACTGCCTAACATTGCGCTCGCACAGGGCGACCTCGATCTCAACTGCTTTCAGCACAAACCCTACCTGGACAAATTCAAGGCGGACCGCAAGCTCGATCTTGTGGACGTCGCCAATACGATTATCGCGCCGCTTGGCGTCTATTCAAAAAAAGTGAAGAGCCTTAAAGACCTTAAAGATGGGGCCACCATCGGGCTTCCGAACGATCCGAGCAATGGGGCACGCGCGCTTTTGCTCTTTCAGAGCCTCGGGCTTATCGAACTCAATAGCGCGAAAGGGCTCAACGTGACGACACGCGACATAACCAAAAATCCACGGAAATTCCGCTTTATCGAACTTGAGGCTTCCCAGCTGCCACGCCAACTCGACGAACTCGATGCAGCGGCAATCAATAATAATTTTGCGGTGGAAGCAGGCTATGTGCCGGCACGGGACGCAATCGGACTGGAATCGCCCAACTCGCTCTATGTCAATGTCATTGCCGTTCGTACAGAAAACAAGGATGATCCGGTGCTTGCAAAACTCATCAAGATCTATCGCTCGCCTGAAATAAAGGCATTTATCGAAGCTAATTACAAAGGATCAACCATCGCATCATGGTAAAGCAAGAATCGAACGGGCCAGTGTTTGCCCTGCACAATGTCAATAAGGTTTTCCAAGGCAAACACGGCAGTGTCACCGCGCTCAAAGGTGTGTCGCTCAACGTGAAGCGCGGCGAGGTTTTAGGCATCATCGGGCAAAGCGGCGCCGGGAAAAGCACGCTCGTCCGCTGCCTCAACTATCTCGAGCGCCCAACGTCTGGTTCCATCGAATTTGAGGGCAGGACGCTGGAATCGCTGGATAAAGCGGCCCTGCAGGCATTGAGGCGACGCATGGGGATGATTTTTCAGGGCTTCAACCTGCTCAAAACGGCAACGGTATACGAAAACGTCGCTGTGCCGCTCAAACTGCTCGGTTTTTCCAAAGAAGAAATACACAAGCGGGCACTGCGCTACCTGGGTGTGGTGGGTTTGTCGGACAAGCTGAGCGCCTACCCGAGCCAGCTCTCTGGCGGGCAAAAGCAGCGTGTCGCAATTGCAAGGGCAATCGCCCACGGGCCAGAGGTGCTTTTGTGCGACGAAGCAACGAGCGCGCTCGACCCTGAAAACACTGAGGCAATCTTGCGCCTGCTTTCTTCAATAAATGAGAAATTCGGCATAACGGTAGTGCTGGTCACGCACGAAATGCGTGTCGTGCAGGCGATATGCGATCGTGTTGCCGTGCTGAATTCAGGCGAGCTTGTGGAGATGGGCAGCGTAAGCGAAGTCTACATGGACCCGCAGCACGAGGCAACGCGCAGACTGCTCTCTGGAATTCTGCCCCGCGAAATGACGACGAACGCTGTCGCTCGGCTTGGAGTGCTCGGCTCGGTGTATTCGCTCATTTTTGCAGGAGAAGTGGCGGGCAAGCCGGTACTGGCGGAGGCGGTGAGGAAGTTCGGCATTTCGGCCAATATTCTGGCGGCGAATATCATCGAGCTCAAAAAGGAGCCTTTCGGTTTCCTT
>JAFIHQ010000105.1 GCA_017849315.1 Treponema sp. | reverse complement strand
GCACGGGGACCGTGACACCGACAAGATTGTAGGACGAACCGGCCATCCACTGGACCTGTCGGCATTGTTGAAATTCAATAGTCAATTCGGGCTTTATGAGTTCAAGACCTTCCGGAATGTAGTTGCATAGCTTTTCGGCGTCCGTTGTGTAGCAAAAATCGACAGTGACTACGTCATCGTAAATCGCTTTGGCATTTGGATCGAAAGGTGCTCCACCGAAATGAGCCGGCATCTTGTAGCATTTCCCTTCCTCAAATTTAAACATTCAGAACCTCCTTGTCTGGAAGAACTATGAAAAACTATTTGGCACCTTCTGTACCGCTGCGCAGCGTATCCAGCAAACGTAAGACATGAAGAAGATAAAGAAGTACACAGCCATTTGCTGCAAGGATCACACCGATAACGAGACCTGGCACTACACCTGGAACAAGCATCGACGTACCAAATAGAGTTTGGAGGAGGCTGAGCGTGAGCTGTGTTACAAAAAGCCTGGTAAGTATTGGCGGAACAGTTTCCCGCGGTTTGTTTGCGTGCCCGTCTCGAGCCAGGACCATTTTCACAAGGGAAATTACTCCACCCAAAATGTTGAGGGTGCCGACAAGCGTTGTGAGAAAGGCCACTAGAAGGTGCGGGATGATACAGGACACGGCGCCCAATAAGGCGAAGACTAGTCCAAAGGCGAGTACAAGCCAAGTCCGCGGAAAGACACCGACCGGTGTGTTCCCAAAGGCGAGCATTTGAATGGAAAAGATGATCATGAGAACGCCCAACTGCGCGTTGGCAGAAAAAGGCAGGATTCCCAAATTGACCGGAATCAGGACGATACCGATAATGACCATAAAAATGCTCGTAAAAAGTATCATCACCTGTTCGGTAGACAGCTTGACCTTGTCGTCGGGCACTTTTGCGGAGTCGGGATACGCCCGATCGATTCTGAGAAGGACGGCGGCAAGATAACAGATCGCCAGACCGAAAACTATGGTCGCTATAGCGGTCATAGGAGTCGTCAGGAGCCGCTGATTAAAAAGCAGCGCCGCGATGGCCATTGAGAGCACATAAACTGAACCACATGCATAGATCAGCTGTCTAAAAATGCCACCATATTTCGCCCAACGCTTCGATTTATCTTCGGCAAAGATGAGTTGCAGAAAAAGTGAGAGCCCTCCAGGGCCAAAACAGATGAAAAGCAAAATGCGGGGGAGCGCGATCGGAATTGGAACGAGACAGCTCACCATGCCGACTGACGCCACGATAAGCCCGAGCGCGAGGACGAGTTTCGATCTGGATAGATCGCCGAATGGTGTCCTGCCGAGCGTCATTGTTTGAAGCGCAAAAATGATAAGAAGTAAGCCATAGAGGCCATTTTCGAAGTAAGGCAGCGCCCCCTGGTAGACTGGGAAGAGCAGAACACCGGTTGTCAGCACCACAATTCCGGCGATTACCAGAATTACCACTTCCAGAGGAAGCCAGACTACTCTGTGCGTCATGGTTGCCGGTCCTTGCTGCGTGCGGGGCAGGGCAGCAGCTTAAGAAATACTAAAAGCCCGTGTCGGCTTGTTGGGGCCAAAACAATAGACTAAGTATAGGTCGATAATTCTTAATCGTAAAGTGTTTTGTAGATAATTCAAGGAAAGTTCCGAATAAAAATGTCGCGTTGTGCGACATAGCTATCAATGTCAGGATCTCGCATGTGCAATCGCGATAGGCATAAGCGGATCTTCAGTGCAGACTGACGGCTATACGGTCGGCTGGCGTGGCAAACCCGCTTTATCGGCCTAAAGCCATTTTGCCACGAGCTTATCGAGCGGTTCCCGTTTACCAATGCCGTCCAGCGCTTGCGTGTAACCCACCGTGATCATCGCCATGAGCTCGAGATTATCCGGCAGCTCGAGCAGGGCGTTTACTTCTTTCTCGTGTTTTAGAATTTCACCGATCCAGCAGGTGCCGAGCTGCAGTTCGCGTGCGGCAAGAAGGATATTCTGAATCGCCGAACCAATCACCTGCTTGTGTTTCAGATCGCAGTTGAAGACGCGGTCGCTCAAGGTGTTTTTGTCCAAATAGACGAGGATGAGGCAGGGCGCCGTTTTGACCCATTGGGTGTAGACCGAGAGCGATGCTACCTTGTCTTTGAGCCCTTTGTCGTCCTGAATAACCACGAATCGCCAGGGCTGCATGTTTGCTGCGGAAGGGGCGTAAGATGCGGCTGTGAGGAGCTTCTCTATCGTCGCCTTGTCCACGGTCTGCGAGTTGTAGCTTCGAACGCTTCTGCGATTGACGATGCAATTAAACACGGATTCCATGAGAACCCTCCTAACTGAGACTGGTACGGGAGGCGAGTGCTTGCATGAGATAACGAGTATATAGTCGGCGGTTCTTGGTTGACAACGTAGTTGAGGCTCCTATAATTGGCACATTGAACTTAGAAATTGCCTGGGGACTGCTCCAAAGTTGCGGGCTGGCGGGGCTCCAGTTGTAGTGGGTTCGCAAGAGAGGATTTTTATGTTCAGAGAGATGCGGCGCTTCAAACAGGCGCTTCCGGCAGAGGAATGCGTGGCGATTTTGGAAAAAAACAGTGCAGGAGTACTGGCTGTGGCGGGCGACGACGGTTATCCGTATGCGGTGCCCGTAAGCTATGTATATGTCGATTCAAAACTGTACTTCCACAGCGCCCTTGTGGGCCACAAGATCGACGCGATTACCCGCAACGACAAGGTCTCGTTCTGTGTTATCGATCAGGATCGGGTCGTACCGGAAGAGTACACAACCTACTTTCGAAGTGTCATTGCTTTTGGCCGGGCCCGCATTTTGACCGACGAAAAAGAAAAACGGCAGGCGCTCGAGGCGCTCGCTGTAAAGTATTCGCCTGGCGACGACGCGCAGGGGCGCGACAGTACGATAAACCAATCGTTCGACAGGGTCTGCATTATCGAAATGTCGATCGAACACATGACAGGGAAAGAAGCCAAAGAGCTTGCAAAGGCAAGGCAGGCGGGCGAGGCGGGGCAAGCAGAGCATGCAGACCAGGCAGGTTAGTCGAGCTCGACGTAGACATTTCCTTTCTCTATAGTTACTTGCAAGAGTTTGAGTCGCATCTTATCTACGCCTTTGGCAAGAATGCTCTTCATAAAATCGTCCTCGATTTCGTTCGTGTCGACCTCACCATTTTTCAGGCTGAACCGCAAACCGTGGCTGGGGCAGACGACAAAACCGCCGTCGTAGGACGCAGCGCGCAAATCGCCGTTGGCGTGGGGGCATTTTGAATCGAAAACGTAGATTCTGTTCCGGTTGGAATAGACAACGTAGGTTCTAGCCCCATGCGTAAACGAGTCTATAAAGTGGTTCTTGATGTCGAATTCACTGCCGACGAGTACCTTCACTGTGATTCCCCTCCGCCCGCACTTATCCCGCCCGCGCTACCCCGTCTGAGCCACCCGAGCTACCCGCGAAGCGCTACCCGACCAAGCTACCCGCGAAGCGCTACCCGACCAAGCTACCCGCGAAGCGCCGCTTCCAGCGCGACGCCGCTTTCGGTTTTTTGGTCGCGATATTTTACGATACAAGGGGTGCTCAAAGAAATGCCCGCTTCCTTTGCGTAGTTGCCGCGCGCAGGCCTTGCGCCGGGGACAACGACGGCGTTTTCGGGGACTTCGCCGGAATATTCGCGTTCACGGACGAGGTCGTATATTCTGGTGCCTTTGGTGAGGATGACGCCCGGGGCAAGGACTGCGCGCCGCCTGACGACAATTCCCTCAAAAACGCCGCACATACCCCCAATAAATACTTCGTCCTCGATAATGACGGGGCCCGCTTGGGGCGGTTCCAGAACGCCGCCTATTTGAACGCCTGCTGAAAGGTGCACGTTCTTGCCGATGTGCGCGCACGAGCCGACAAGCACATGGCTGTCGACCATGGTGCCTTCGTCGACATAGGCTCCTACATTGATGTACGAGGGCGGCATAATGACAACGCCGGCGGCCACATGGCTTCCACGGCGCACAGAGCTTCCGCCAGGCACGATCCGCACTTCGTCCTGCAGCGAAAATTGGCGAGGCGGGAAAGCGGGTCGGTCAAAAAAACCTGCACCAAAAGAAGGGAGCTCACGCAGGCCCCCTTTTTTGAAGCCCGACAGGATGGCGGCCTTTACCCAGGCATTCACGCGCCATTGATTATCGGTCCCGCACTCTACGACGACGATCTCACCGGATTCGAGCGCATCCAGAAAGGCAGCCCATTGCGTCTCGTCAAAGCTGCCGTGAAGCGTGAATTCGCGTTCCAATTGTGTGGCAAGTGCGCCCGCCACATTCGTCGTGTCCATCGCTTTCTTCGCCCTCATCGCGTCACCTGGGAATCGAGAGCCTGCACGCCCGGTAACTCGACACCGAGCGCCGCCAGGACGCCCTTCATGACATCGCGCGTCGAGGCGCTTGCAGGCGCAAGCGGCAGGCGCAGAGCATCGCCGCACAAGCCGGTGAGCTTCAAAGCCGCTTTTAAGGGGATGGGGTTGGACTCGACAAAAAGTTCGCCCATGAAGGGCAAGAGCTCATTGTTGAGCCTGGCGGCGTCCTGGCGGCGCCCATCGCGGGCCGCATCCACGAGCGCCCTGAAACGCCGGGGCAAAACATTCGCGGCCACGCTTACGAGCCCTTCCGCACCAACCGCAATGGACGGCAGCGCAAGGCCATCGTCTCCCGACAAGACTGTCTTTCCTTCGGGGAGCGTTCTGCAGATTTCGCTTATCTGCCCAAGGTTGCCAGAAGACTCCTTTACCGCCACAAGATTCTCGATATTCCAGAGTCGATTGAGCACGGCCGGGGTGAGGTTGAGACCTGTCCTTCCGGGAACGTTGTAGATGATAACCGGTTTGCCGCGCGCCGCTTTGGCCACCGCGTTAAAATGCAGCCAAAGCCCCTCGGGTGTCGGCTTGTTGTAGAAGGGAACCACGGAGAGCACAGCATCGGCACCGAGATCGACGGCTTCCTCGGTGAGGTGCACGGCTGCCTTGGTGGAGTTGGAGCCCGTACCAACGACGATCGGAACGCCGAGCTTCCGCGCGACGGCGCGCCTCACAAGCTCTCGCCGCTCCTCGGGTTCGACTGTGGGGCCTTCTCCTGTTGATCCCAACACAACGATAAAATTGGCGCCTCCTGACTCATTCTCCCAAAAGCGCCTGAAAGAGGCACGCTCTGTTTCTTTTGAGAAAGCCTCATTGGCATATTCGGCAGCGGAAGTTTCAAAGCTCCTTCCACATTGAAAATCGAGCAGGCGCTCGAATGCCGCACAGTCGACGCGCCCCTCGTCGTCAAAAGGCGTCGCAATGGCAATGCCAAGCCCCTGAATATTCTGTGTCGTGTTCTGTGTCATAAATTCCTCCCTGAATCCTCTAAATCCTTTCCTAAATCCTCTAGTCTATTGTGGCATCGTGTCATCTCATCATGTCACAATCTAGCGCTTTGTCGTCTTAGCTCCTGTCGCCTTAGCCCTCGTCGAACAGGCTTGCAAGCACGTCGTCCATCCCGAAAAGCCCTTTTCGGCCTACAATCCAGGCCGCCGCCTTGAGCGCGCCGGCCGCAAACACCCGCCTGTCCCGCGCCCTGTGTACCACCTCCATCTGTTCGTGCGGCGCGTCGAACACAATCTCGTGCATCCCCGCCTCGCTGCCGGCGCGCAACGACGCTATCGGTACTTTGTCATGTACCCAAGGCTCCTTTCCGGACTGGTTCCAGTCCGAGTATCGCTTAGAGCCTGCAATCACAGCCTTGGCGAGCACCTTGGCCGTCCCGCTCGGTGCATCGAGCTTTGCATTGTGGTGATGTTCGTATATCCCGATGTCGCCCTCGCCGTACCAGTCCGCAAAGCGCGCAAGTTGCGAGGCGATCTTACGCATAAAGGCTACGGCGAACGAAAAATTCGGGCTTACCAGTACCGCAGTTCTATCCCCCACGCGCGATGCAAGGTCCGGTATTTCCCACCCTGTCGTGGCAATGAGAAATGGCACCTCGTGTTCGATCGCCCAGGAAAGATGAGCTTCCACGGCGCCTGCAACGCTCGCGTCGATCGCGACATCGACAGGTGCTTCTGGAATTGCATCCCCTGAATCGACCATCCACTCGATGGAAAATCGCGGCCCGCATTCTGTGTTCCCTTCATCTGCACTTACAGTTTTTGCTGCATCCGCCGCTCTTGCTGTATTTACCGCTTTTACTTCCTCAACAATCGCGTTTGCAAGTTTGCCAGCGCCAAAAATCCCGATTCTCAGGGTAGGAACTCGGCTCGGCTTTGCATCTTTAGTCGTCGCCGCGTTGGCCGATACACTGTTCATTATCGTGTCTATGCTCATCGTACACCTCCTTTTCTTTATTGAGTGCCGCCAACGGGTTAGGCGTTCTCTGACTTTTCAAAAAAAGCCTCGTGAAGGTTTCGCACAACGCGCTCGGCGTCCTTTTCCTGCACGATAAAACTCAAATTGACCGCGTTTGCGCCCATGCTGATCAGGTCCACGGGAATATGGTCGATGGCGTCGAAGCTCGTCTTGAGCACTTCTGGCGTCTTGCGCAAAAGATCGCCCACCACTGCGATCACCGCCCGGTCCTTTGCAATGGACACCGTGCCGAGCTTTGCCAAATCCTGGCCAAGGGCATCGAGCGGTGCGCCCGCATCCAAAGAAACCGAAACCGATATTTCCGACGTCGACACAAGGTCCACCGAAATGCCTCTTCGCCCAAACACATCGAAGAGCCGTGCGAGGAACCCTGCCTGTTCGGTCATGGTCTCCTGGGTTATCGAGACAATCGCGACATTTCTGCGCATCGCGATGGCTACGCAGGGCCTGCCACTCGACTGCCCCGGACTTATGGTCGAGTGCTTCCCGTCCGGCTTGAAGGTACTCCTGATGGTGACGGGAATCCCGGCATCCAACGCCGGACGCACGGTGGCTGGGTGGAGCACCTTGGCGCCGTAGGAGGCAAGCTCCGCAGCCTCGTCGTAACTCAATATCTCGACAGTCCTCGCGGACGGTACGATCCGCGGGTCCGCCGTCAGAATCCCCTCAACGTCCGTCCAGATTTCGATTTCGGACACTCCAACCGCAGCGCCCAAAATCCCTGCCGAAAAATCCGATCCACCGCGGCCAAGTGTCGTGGTATCACCAGCATCATCTGATCCGATATATCCTTGTGTAACAATGAGATCGCCAGATTGAAGCAGGGGTTCGAGCTGAAGCGCTGCCGCTTTTTTGATTGCCGGCATTTTGGGGCGGGCGCTTCCAAAGTGGCTGTCGGTCTTCATTACGGTCCGCGCATCGAGAAGCGGGCACCGCAAAAAGGATGCAACAAGAATCGAGGACATTCGTTCGCCTGCCGAGGCAATCTCGTCCATAGTGCGTGGGCTCAGCTCACCCAATAAATCGACGCCCCGGGCAAGCTTGTGTACGTTTTCAAGGATCTCGTGGATAGCTGCCATTACCTGAGGCGCCTCAATACCGAGCTCAGTGGCTGTGTCCGCATGCCGTTTTTCCAGGGCCTCCAGGATTTGCTCGGCGCGGCCCAGGTTGTGCCCTTTTGCGGCAGCCGCAATTTCAAAAAGCGAGTTTGTGACGCCTGCCAATGCGGACACCACGACGATGCGTTTGAAGCCTTTCCGTAAATCGACGATGTGTGCAACATCCCGTATGCTTTCTGCGCTTCCGACGGACGTTCCGCCGAACTTCATGACGACGATGTTCATTGCACGGCTCCCACTTCGATCCCGGGAAGCATACCCATGGCGAGCGCCATCTCCGCATTGAGCACCGATGCACCCGCGGCGCCCCGCTCGGTGTTATGCCCCAGCGAAATGAACTTGTAGTCCAAGATAGGGCAGGGGCGCAGCCTTCCTACGGTGATGCGCATGCCGCCGTCTTCTTCGGCATCTTTGCGCGGCTGTGGTCGATTCTCTTCTTCGGTCAAAACCATGAATTTTTCTGGAGCGCTCGGGAGCGCATATTTGGCGGTCTTTGGTTTGAAGCCTGTAAGTGCGCGCGCAACCTCCTCAAGCGGAGCTTTTGTGGCGAGCCTGACCGACACGGAGAGCGTGTGCCCTTCCACGACGGGGACCCGCGTGCAGGTAGCGGACACAGTGAACGGCGCAGGCGATGTAAGCGTCCCGAGAATCTTGTTGGATTCGGATTCGACCTTAGGCTCTTCGTTGCGGATAAAAGGAATGACGTTGCTCACAATGTCGAGGGCCGGCACGCCAGGGTATCCTGCGCCGCTTATGGCCTGCATGCTCGTCACCATAACCGCTTCCAGGCCAAAAGCCTCCTGGAGCGCCGCAAGTGGACAGGCGAGCATCACGGTTGTGCAGTTGGGGTTTGTGACAATCGCGCCGTGCCAGCCTCGGTTTTGTTGTTGTGTAGCAATGAGCCCAAGGTGCTCGGGGTTGAGTTCCGGGATGAGAAGGGGCACGTCTGCATCCATTCTGAAGGCGCTGGCATTTGAAAACACATAGGCGCCTGCAGCGGCAAACTGAGGTTCGATTTCGAAGGCAGGGCCCGCATCGAGGGCGGAGAACACAATCGGGGCAAATGCCGCTTCCGGCGTACACGGAACGACAACTGTGTCGCCAAAGCCTGCGTAGGGTGTTCCGCCGAGGTGCCATTGGCAGGCATCCGCGTAACGTTTGCCTGCAGAGCGGTCGCTTGCCGCAAGGAATGCGGGGTAGAACCACGGGTGCGCGGCAATACGCCGCAAGAAACGTTGTCCTACGACGCCTGTAGCGCCCAGAATTGCGACGGGTATTTTTTTTGACGGATTTCGTAAAGGACTTAGCGGATCTGAAGTTACAAAAGGACTTGAAATTGTGCTGCTCATCGTGGCCTCTCCTTAAAGCCAGTACTTCAGGAGGTCCACGATAGCTCTTTACTGTTCCTGTGCTTGTGTTGTCATTTTGGACTGGATGTGTCAGTTTCTGACATTCTGGCGTGGCCAGCATCTATCCAAGTCAAGTCCACATACAACCTATGCACTTATCAGTAAAAAGCATACGTCAGGCGCTCCGCGGAACTATGTATTTTCCGCGACAGCCGTCGGGTATTAGCCCGGACGTCCAAGAACAAGCCCTCGAGAAAGCCTTGCTCCTTCGGCGATCCTCCCCTTTCCGGCACCCTCTTTGGCTCTCGAAGCCTCCGGTCCGTACTCTTGGGGATCGCTCCTCCATCGGTGGACTGAGGCTAGCACAAGCCTTGGGGCGAGTACAAGGGGGTAGGGTCTCTCGAACCTATAACTTTGCAGGTTTTTTGAATGAAAATCGATTCTTGACCAAATCAGTTGTCCTCGCTACGATGGCGGACAACGTTACAACGAATAAGAATAAGCTAACAGGGAGGTTCTATGCGGCGAACACTTCATGCACTTACTCTCATACTATGTGTCGGTGCATTATTCACATCGTGCGCACCCAAGAGCGCGAAACTGATCGGTATTGCTAAATTCGTTTCCCATCCTGCGCTCGATGCAATTGAAAAAGGCATCGAGGACGAGCTTGCGGACTCCAAACCGGACTACAAAATCGATCTCCAAAATGCCAATGCAGACATGAATACCGCCGCGCAGATCGCCCAGCATTTTAAACAGGAAAAGGTTGCGCTGGCGGTCGGCATCGCGACGCCCACTGCCCAGGCGCTTGCCAATCAGATCAAAGACAGGCCCGTAATCTATGCGGCCGTTACCGATCCTGTTGCCGCAGGCCTTGTTGCGAGCATGGACAAGGGAGGCGCCAACATCACCGGCACTTCGGACATGACGCCCGTGCGCGAGCAACTCGATTTGTTGCGGTCCTTAAAGCCGAGCGTTAAGCGCATAGGCAATATCTATGCTTCCGGCGAAGCCAATTCTGTCGTCATTGCATCGATTGTCAAAGCTTATTGCCAGGAAAATGGCCTTGAATATGTAGAGACGACCGTTACGAATTCTTCGGAAGCGCGCCAGGCCTTGCTTTCCATTGCGGATAGAATCGACGCACTCTATCTTGGCAACGACAATACGGTTTTTTCAGCGTTGAGCGGCATAGCCGATGTCGCCCTGGAGAAAAAAATCCCCGTCGTTACTGCGGATCCTTCTTCTGCTGAGACAATCCCTGTGCTTGCGGCGCTCGGTTACGACTATTATCGAATGGGTGTGGCCACCGGCAAGATCATCGTGCGCGTGCTCAATGGAGAAAAAACAGAGAACATTCCTGCCTTCTTGCCCAAAGAAAGCCAGGATATGTCGTTTGTGCTCAATCTCGATACAGCCAAGCAGCTCGGTCTTACGGTGGATCAGTCTGTGATCGACAAGGCCAAAGTCGTAATCTCGGACGGTCAGCTCACGCGAAAGTAGCGGAAGTAGAAGTCGCGGAAGTAGCGGAATCTAAAGTAGCGGAAGCAAACGATGGTAGAAGGTATTCTCGTCGAGGGGCTCATCTACAGTGTTCTGGCTCTCGGCGTGTTTATCAGTTTTAGAATACTCGATTTTGCCGACCTCACGGTGGAAGGGTCCTTCCCTGCTGGGGCAGCCGCCGGCGCAGTGGTCGCTTCTACCTTAAACCTGTCGCCAAGCCCTCTCGTCAAAGCGCTTGCAGTACCTGCGGGCTTGTTGGCAGGCTTTCTGGCAGGCGGCGTCGCGGGCCTTGTGACTGCCGAGGTATACCACAGGCTCAAAACCCCGCCGCTTCTTGCTGGCATCGTCACCATGACAGGCTTTTATTCCATCAATTTGCGGATTTTGGGCGGAAAGCCGAACCTTCCCCTCATTGCGAATAACCCAATGCTCAATCTGGCTCACTCCCTTTTTGGGGGGCTTGTGCCGCAGGAGTGGTCGCTTTTTGCCGCGTGCGCATTGGTCTGCCTTGTGGTCTTTGGCTTGCTCGATCTTTTTTTTCACACCGAAATTGGCATCGCGATGGGCGCGCTCGGCGACAACGAAAACGCGGTAATTCAGGCGGGCATTCAGCCCAACCGCCTGCGCACGCTTGGCCTTGTCCTTGCCAATGCGTTGCCCGGGCTTTCCGGAGCCATGGCCGCGGCCTATCAGGGCTTTGCCGATGTCAATCTCGGCCAGGGCGTCGTTGCAGCAGGGCTCGCTACGGTCATGCTCGGCGAGCTCATCATTCATTCGCAATTCATAAGCCTCCAACTGGCACGCGTGTTTTTAGGCTCGATTCTTTTCCGCGCGCTTATGTACGCCGCCCGCTCCTGGGGCTATGTGGCAGGTATCACACCGAACGATCTCAGGCTCCTTACTTCGCTTCTCATCATTATTTCCGTGAGCCTTTCACGCCTTGGAAGGAAACGCCGATGATACGGGTTGAGAATATCGTTGTGAGCTTCGATCTCGGAGGCGGACAGGAACACCGTGTGCTCGATAATCTTTCGCTTGCAGTCCAGCAAGGCCAAACGGTGTCCATTATCGGCTCGAATGGCGCCGGCAAGAGTACGCTCCTCAATGCCATTGCCGGTACGGTGCCACTGCGGGCGGGGCGCATCTACCTCGATGGAAAGGAAATGACGTCCTGGCCCGAGTGGGAACGGGCGATGTATGTCGGCCGGGTGCGGCAAGATCCCATGGCGGGCACCGCAGGCGAGATGACGGTGCTTGACAACCTCGCCCTTGCGTCCCGCAAAGGGCCGCGCCGATTCCGGATTGCGACGCCTGCGCGATTCGTGCGCGAGATGGAAGAAAAGCTCGGCAACCTCGGCATGGGGCTGGAAAGCCGCCTGCACGAGAACGTTTCCAGGCTCTCTGGCGGCCAGAGGCAGGCCCTCACCCTGTTCATGGCGGTTCTGTCGCAGCCCACCGTGCTCCTGCTTGATGAGCATACGGCAGCCTTGGATCCCGCCAATGCGGAGATGATCGATGCGCTGACACGCCGTTTTATCGAGGAATACCAGCTCACCGCCCTCATCGTCACGCACGACATGAAGCGCGCGCTTCGCGAGGCGAGCCGCGTGGTGATGATGCACGAGGGTCAGATAATCGCCGACTTGAGTGGCGATGAAAAAAAGAATATGGACGTGGCAGGCCTTGTGCAGCTCTTTAAAACCGCGCGGGGCGAAGACTACACCGAGGATCGTGACCTTCTGATTTAGCCTGCCAACATCCTATGCGCTTTACTTATCTAGTAAGCACTTACTCGTTTAAACTGGTCATCCAGCCAGTTTTGAACGTCGCGTTGCACCTCGTCGCGGTTGATCTCGTTCAGGACTTCGTGCCTTGCACCCGGATAAACGATGAGTTTTACATCCTTAATGCCGAGCTCTTTGTAGCGGTCAAATAGCACCTTGACGCCGTTGTTAGCCCCGACAGGATCTTTCTCGCCTGCAATAATCAGCACGGGCAGATTTTTGGGTATAGATTCCTGGTTGTTGGGATCGAGGAACTCCCACATGCCCCGCGCCATGTCGTACAACATGCCGTTGGAGAATGCGAAGCCACACCACGGATCATCAATATACTTCTTGACCTCTTCTTCGTCCCGCGATAGCCAGTCGAAAGGCGTTTTTACAGGCGCGAACGCCGCATTCATGCTATCGAAAAGGCCTGGCCCTTCTGGATACGTGTCCCTCGATGCACCTTGAGCAGCTTGCGCAAACATGGGTTCTGCTTCTTTTGGAATCACCGCGAGACCTGTCGTACCGGAGAGCACGACACCGCTCAATTCTGATCCCCATAACTCGATATAGCGTTGAGAGATAAATGATCCCATGCTGTGTCCGAAGAGGAAGACCGGCAGTCCAGGGTTTTCCTGTTTGATAATCTGCGTCAGCTGATGTTCATCGTTTACCATTCCGTTCCAGCTATCCACTCCTCCAATTCCGGCCTTGGAGAGCTCCTTGGCCGTCTTCCCGTGACCGCGGTGGTCATCAGCGTAGACAGCGTAGCCCGCCTGATTGAGGAACTTCGCAAACCGCTCGTACCGCAGGGCGTGTTCTGCCATGCCGTGCACCACTTGCACCACAGCCTTTGGCTTTTCGTTTTCCGGGAACCACTTGTACACAAAAATCTCAAAGCCGTCTGGATCTTTGAAAGTAAACGTAGCGTTGCTCATGCAAAACCTCCTAAAAACCAAGGTCAGAAGTGACGGGAATTAGTCCGTTCGTGTTCCATCTTGTGTTTCTATCCAAAAAACACCTCATGAACCTATAGGGTTTCAAGGTATTCCTGCCTGGTAATCCAATCGTAACATTTTCCTAGCTTCTTGAGTCTTTAGTAAACCTCATCGTGGCAGAGTCTGGTGGTACTTTTTCTTACCTCCTTGCTAGACCTCATACGTGGACATTTTACTTACTGCTCACCCCGTGTTTGACATTCTGTCGATTTTTCTTGACGGATTGGGAAACTAATCCTATACTTCCCTCCAGCTTGTATAACAAGTATTCATGAGGTATTACAAGTTAAAGGAGCTAGCTGCTATGAAGGTAAGAAAAGGTTTTGTAGTACTCCTCTCTCTCTTGCTCTTAGGAGGTATCGTTTTTGCCCAGTCGTCCTCCTCGACGCGAGTAGGCTGCATCTTGGGAGTTGGAGGGCTAGGAGATCTCTCGTTCAATGATCTTGTTTACGCCGGGTTGCAAAAAGCGCAAAAAGAGCTGGGAATTCAATTTGACTACGTGGAGCCACAATCTATTTCGGATTTTGAAACTTACTTGCGCAAAATGGCATCCATGAAAACCTACAGTGTCATTATTTCTGTCGGATACGACCAAGTTGATCCATTGAGTAAAGTTGCGCCACAGTTTCCGAATCAGAAATTCGCCCTGATAGATGAAAGTCTGCAACTTCCAAACGTTGTAAGCTACGTTTCAAAGGAAGAAGAGGGGTCATTCTTGGTTGGAGCATTGGCAGGGCTCATGAAGAAAACTACTCTAACCAAATCAAACGCACTTGGGTTTGTCGCTGCACTTGATATTCCTTTACTTGATAAATTCTATGCCGGTTACGAAGCGGGAGCGCGCTATGTGAACCCTTCGGTTAAGGTTATTGCCAATTATATTGGTGGGAATGCGCCTTTTAGTGATATAACGACAGCAAAAGAAATTGCACTGAAACAGTATTCCCAGGGGGCGGATATCATATACCACGCCGCAGGTGGATCTGGCCTTGGGGTGTTCCAGGCAGCCAAGGAGAAGAATTTTTACGCTATCGGTGTAAATTCCAATCAAAACTCGATAGATCCCAATCACATTATTGCCAGTATGCTTAAAAGAGTTGACACGGCGGCGTATAAGATCGCAGCAGCAGCAAAACAGGGCAATCTGCAAGTTGGGAAAACCGTCGTCCTTGGTCTTGTCGATGGCGGCATAGATTACACTGTTGAAGGTAGCAAGGTTACTGTCGATCCTAAGATTCTCAAGGCAGTAAACGACATTAAACAACAGATCATTGATGGAAAGATTGTCGTTCCAGATGAGCATTCGAAAGTTGAAGCTTTCCTTAAGGCAAATACTTATAAATAACATAAACAACAAGTTGGCTTTTTGGAAACTTTAGCACATACATGCGACACAAATAATACGGAGGAACTGCGGAATACTTGTTCCGCAGCCCTTCTTTTTGTAAGGAAAGCAAATGTCTGAAATATCCATGCACAGAATCTGCAAGTCGTTTGACAGACACAAGGTGCTCGACGAGGTAAACCTTGAAGTCGAAAAAGGAGAAATCCATTGCCTTCTTGGCGAAAATGGCGCCGGGAAAACAACCCTGATGAATATTCTTTATGGCCTCTATCATGCAGATTCGGGGGAAACCTATATCAAGGGAAAGCAAGTAAACATCTCAAGCCCTAAGGTTGCACAGCAACACCATATAGGCATGGTACATCAACATTTCATGCTCATTGAATCAATGACGGTTTTGCAGAATATTATTCTGGGAAATGAAGAAGGTAAGTTCTCCATTGATTATGCACGGAGCCGAGATAAGGTACTCGACATGGAACGCACATATCATTTCAATTTTGATCTGGATAAACCCATTTCGGCCCTTAGCGTTGGCGAAAAACAAAGGGTGGAGATTTTTAAAGCTATCTACCGTGGTGCCGACATAATAGTACTTGATGAACCGACAGCAGTATTGACGCCCCAGGAAGTAGAGGTGCTCTTCCATATCTTGGACGATATGCGCGCGCAACAGAAGACAATTATTTTTATTACACATAAACTGTACGAAACAATGGAACTTTCCAATTCGGTCACTGTCCTCCGTAATGGTAAAGTTGTTCAGACACTACGGACCAAAGACGCAACATCTCAATTGCTTGCTACTATGATGGTGGGGCACGAAGTTTCTTTCGATATTAAAAAGACGCCATGCAGACCTGGTGAAACTGTCCTGGATCTCAAAAACTTACGGGTTTTACCTGTTGCCGATCCACAAGGTATTTCGCTGAAGCTACACAAAGGAGAGATTTACGGAATTGCTGGTGTAGACGGCAACGGGCAACAGGAACTGGAAAGTTGCATAATTGGTACCTCCAGACCGATCTCTGGTAGTATCTTTTTCGACGGTAAGGAGATCACCAATCTCTCTGTGTCCGAACGGAAAATGCGAGGTATTGCTGCTATTCCCTCCGACAGGCTAAGAAATGCAATTCTTCCAGACATGTCAATTGTCGACAATTACTTGTTGGGCTTTCAGCATCACCAAAAGTTCGCAAAATATGGCTTTTTAGGACTTAATGCCCTAAGAAATCATGCTGCTAAAATGATAGAGGCATATTCAATTAAGGTCTCCAGTTTAACACAGCCAATTTCTCAGCTTTCGGGCGGAAATCAGCAAAAGATTGTATTTAGTAGAGAAGCCGGCCTTGAACCGCTATTGCTTATTGCCGCTCAACCAGTCCGGGGGCTGGATATTGGGGCCATAGACGCCATACATAGGCAGCTTCTAGAGCTTAGAGATAGTGGCAAGGCAATTCTGCTTATTTCCACCGAGCTGTCGGAAATTATGGAAATGAGCGACAGGATTGGTGTCCTTTACAAAGGAAATGTGATAGCAGAACGAGACGCTGACAAATTCACGATTCGTGAATTAGGTCTGTTCATGGCGGGGCAAAAGGCATCATGAACGAACAACGAAAGAACTTAACAAGCATCGGATTCTCGTTGGTTGCAATTGTATTTTCGTTTCTGATAGCCGGGATTGTGATGTTGATCCTGGGCTACAACCCTTTGGAAGCATACCGTGCCCTGATTGACGGTGCTTTTGGTTCCTCCTACGCTCTTTCTCTCACGCTCAGCAAGAGTGTCCCACTGATTTTTGTCGGATTGGCTGTTGGCTTTGCTTTACAAGGTGGGTTATTCAATATTGGAGGAGAAGGCCAAATCTATATCGGTGGTTTTGTTGCCGCAATTACCGGGCTCGCACTTTCTCCCTTTTTGTCATCGTGGCTTGCCCTGCCAATTGCTATGATCTGCGGTATCGCGGCGAGTGCCCTTTGGGGTGGCGGAATTGGCCTTATAAAAGCCCGGCTCAATATTAACGAAGTTATTGTCGCCATCATGATGAACTATATTGCACAGTTTCTTACTTCTTTTTTTGTAAATGGTCCGTTCATAGCAAAAGGAAGCATGACACCACAAACCGAAATGTTACCACAGAAGATGCAACTTCCCAAGATTATACCTAATACGCAGCTTACTACGAGTTTATACATCGCGATGATAATTGCGCTCGTTTATGGAATCATAATCAAGCGAACAACCTTTGGATTCGAGGTGCGCGCAATGGGAAATAATCTTCATGCAGCAGAGACAGGCGGTGTCAAGATAACAAAAACTACCGTACTGACTATGGCGGTTTCTGGGGCCATTGCTGGCATGGCAGGAATCTTCGAAGTATTTGGTACATATGGCAGATTCATAGATGGTTTTTCTTCTGGGCTCGGATTTACCGGTATCGCTATTGCCTTTATAGGGCAAAGTACGCCGCTAGGTATCATTCTGGCGTCGCTTCTTTTTGGAAGTCTACAGGCTGGAGCAATGCAGATGAGCATGATGGCTGGAGTTTCTGCCAACATAAATAACTTTATACAGGGACTGGTTATCGTCTTTATTGCTACGCCCAATATGATTCGATACATGTTTATAAAGCGGAGGCAGTCATAGAATGGCAACTGCAGTATTTGTAGCGAATATCCTCATGATGACCTTTCGGCTGGCAGTACCCATCGCTCTCGCGTCTATTGGTGTTTCCTTGTCAGAACGTTCAGGCGTTGTCAACTTAGGTGCTGAAGGTATAATGCTTTTAGGGGCTCTCAGTGGGGTTGTGGGCTCCCACTTTTTGGGTTCTGCATGGATCGGCGTTTTGGTGGCTTTGGTCGTTGGCGCAATAATTGGTTTGCTTTACACGCTTTGTGTACTGACCTTCGAAGCCAATCAGTCAGTTATAGGAATTGGCCTCAATATCATGGCAAGTGGCCTTTCAGTTGTGATCGTCAAGTTCATTTGGAAGAAAGAAGGAATCTCAGGAATTGTTAACCAAATGTCAACTTTTTCGGTTTCACTTCTTAAGCAAATTCCAGTACTAGGCATTTTCTTTACTGATGTTTCGCCTTTTATTCCTATCACACTCATCATTGCACTCGCTGCATGGTTTTTCCTTTGGAGAACAAAACAGGGCTTACGCTTACAGGCCATAGGTGAGAATCCTCTAGCAGCGGCAACTGCCGGCATTCCTGTCGCTCGCTATCGCACAATTGCAATCGTAGTGAGCAGTTGCCTGGCTTCTTTAGGTGGAGCATATCTATCAGTAGTGCACAGTAATCTATTTGTGAACAACATGGTAGCAGGAAGAGGATTTATAGCAATTGCAGCAAATATTCTTGGAGGTTGGAACCCTTTAGGTTCTTTACTTGCGAGCCTGCTCTTTGCATTCACTCAGGCATTACGGTTTCAATTCTCAGCATTTAATGTACCCGATCAGATCAGCCAGATGATCCCTTACCTAATCACGCTGATTGTTCTTATAGTGGTTGGCCGCAAAACAAGGTCGCCCGCAAAACTAGGAGTGTTGGAATGAGCCGGACTGTCCTGCGTCATGCCGTTCTTCTTACAGTTGATGATAAAAACGCATTTTATCCTGATGGATGTCTGATAACAGATGCCGGACAGATTGAATATGTTGGTGCCGACGCACAGTGTCCTGAATTGCGCAAGGACGATCAGGAACTTGATTTTTCAGGGAAACTTGTTATGCCAGGCCTTATAAACACGCATATTCATTCGCACTCGCCACTTTTTCGCAACCTTGGAGAAGATGTCCCTTTGGATGTGTGGTTAAACAAAATGATGTGGCCTGCTGAATCATTTTTGAGTGAAGAGGCGGTTTATTATGGGGTACTCCACACTTGTATAGAATCGATTATGAGCGGTGTAACTACTTTTGCCGACCAATTCTATTTTACTCCAACGGTTGCAAAAGCAGTCTCCGAAAGTGGCCTGCGAGCTCTGTTGTGTGCCAGTATTTTTGCTAATGGTAAACCGCAATTATGTCAAACCGTCCAAACGGCTGCCGATTTTGTCGAGTCTTGGAAGGGTCGAAATCCTCTTATTGTGCCTGGATTGGGGCCACACGCACCATACAGCGTCGCCAAGGAGCAGTGGCAAGAAGTTGTACAGGTGTCTCAAGAAAATGACGTCATGATTCACACACACATTTCAGAGACCCAAAAGGAAAATACGCAGTTCCTTACTCAATATGACCGGACGCCAACTGCGTGGTTAGACGATTTAGGTGTCCTAAGCCGCCCAACGCTTGCAGCACACTGTGTACATGTATCCGAAAACGATATTGCGATCCTAAAGCAACGGAATGTGCACGTGAGCTATAATCCTGTAAGCAACCTGAAACTTGTATCTGGAATAATGCCGTATGCCGAGTTAACTAGGGCAGGGGTGCAGGTGTCTATGGGGACGGATGGGGCTCAAAGCAATAATACGCTTGACCTCCTACAGGACCTGAAAACTGGTGTTCTTATTCAAAAACAGCGAGAACGCGACGCCGCTTTTCTGCCTGTTGCGGAAGCCATTAGGTTGGTGACGATGTCAGGAGCCACCGCATTAGGCTTACAAACGAAGATTGGGAGCTTGGAACCAGGTAAAGATGCCGATTTAATTGCAATAGACCTGAACGCGCCGCACTTGCAACCTCTTTTTGCCATGTGTGCAGATTCACTCTATACAGCCCTTGTGTATTGCGCTTCAGGAAAAGACGTTACAGACACTATGGTGGCGGGTCGTTGGCTTATGCGGGACCGCCATATAGTCACTCTTGATACAGCGTCTATACTTGCGCACACGAATGCTCTCTCGCGGTCAATCCGTGTGCAAGCCGGGCTACTTTAAAGGCAACTTTGTTGCCTCAAGATTTTAATTTCGAATTCTATAGATTTGATAAGGAGTTAAGTATGTCGATCGACAAGAATGCAATTACAAAAAACACGCGGCAGTACCACATCGAGCTCGATGTTGGCGATGTAGGTGAGTATGTCTTATTGCCTGGTGACCCAGCCCGTAGCGATAGGGTAGCAAAATACCTCGATAATGCCAGGCTTATGGCGAATCATAGAGAACATAGAACATTTACCGGTTATTATAAAGGAGTCAAAGTCAGTGTGACGTCAACAGGTATGGGGTGTCCGTCCACAGCGATCGCAGCAGAAGAACTTATTCATATTGGGGCAAAGAACTTAATCCGGATTGGAAGCTCGGCAGCTATCAGGCCGGACGTAAAAATTGGAGATTTACTTATTTCCACGGCTTCAATGAAGAATGAGGGCACTTCGTCATTCTATGTACCCAACAACTTCCCGGCGGTTCCAGACTTTGATTTTACAAACTTACTCATACAAACCGCAAAGCGTATGACTCAAGGCACCAACACAAGAGTGTTTGCTGGCATCAGCAGTACTGACGATGCATTCTATGGCGAGACCCCGGAGTTCATCAAAAAGCTGCAGGACCTCAAGATACAAAACATAGAGATGGAATCGTCGGCACTCTTCACCATCGGCCATTTGAGAGACGTCGTTACTGCCTGCATCTGCGGCGCGTCGGGGAACTTGACAACAGGTGAGGTTATCTATACAACAGAGAACACCAAGTTGGCTGAGGCGTGGGATCTCGAAATCAAGGTGGTATTGGAAACCATCTATGCCTTAGAACAAACCAAACTGAAAAAGTGAATGTTTGATGTTTACCGAAGAAGTCATTGCGCCTAACACAACTAAGAAACCCCTCTATGTGCACACCTATGAGCGTATATTCAAGTTCATTCAGGATAATAACTTTAAGGAAGGCGACAAACTTCCCGGTGAAATAAAACTTGCTGCTGAGCTTGGTGTTAGCAGACCAACGCTACGCCAGGCTCTCATACTGATGACAGAAGATGGCATAATTCGCAGGGAACACGGCAAAGGCAACTTCATAGTGGATTTGGCCGGAAGAAAGTCCAGGGGGCTGGAGAATATCGCAAACCCTGTTCTGACCTATGCTACATGCACAATTCAAGAAACAAAAATCGACATAAGATTCGAAGCAGCAAGCGAATACGTGATGAAACTCTTTGGATACGATAAGTCCAGAGTAGTTATGGCCTCTGATCGTTGGTATAGATTCCAAAACAGGCTGGTAGCTTGTTGCTTTTCTTTCACGGATATTGATGCACTTTCGGCTCTTCAAATTGATATTCAGGACGCAGAGAAAGTTAAGCTTTTTCTCGAGCGTGACATCTATGGCCTTGCATCATATGCGGTGACGCATGTTTCAATTACAAGCAGAAAAGAGTTTTCTAATGAACAGACCCTGATTAACTCAAATTCATTAATTCTTTTAAGTGAAACACTGTATAGTGGAACTTCCAACATTGTTACGCATAACAAGTACTATTTGAACCCTACTTATTTTGACCTGATTGTCAACCAGCGCACTGTTTTGAAACGTTAGTGTCTGTTTAGTTGTCACCGACTGAATATACACTCCAAGCGGCGGTAAGCCCAAGAATAAATCAAATAACTATACCACCTTGGCCCTTTTTGGGTAGATCTTCGGAGTACGGTCGCTCTCTGAAGACCGCTACCTTATTCTCCTATAGCAAGTCTTGACCATAGAGTGATTGATGATCTCAGATCGTACCAAGTCAAAAGCCAATGTTTTCGCTGTTTCGCCAAATAGCGGAATTCCCCCTCCCAACACGACAGGCACGGTGGTGATTATCATCTCGTCAAGCCGATCCTCTCGAAGCAAACTTCGAATCAACATACCACCGTCCACATACAGATTGGCGATTCCCCGATTCTCAAGCGTTTCAAGAACTCGAGTTAGGGGGCCATTTAGGACCTCTACCTTTCCTTCAAAACGAGGCGGCACCTGTCTTAAAGTGGTAGAAAGTACGAAGACCGGCTTTGAATAAGGCCACTCGGGGAATTGCATTGCCAGTTCAAAAGTGTTTTTTCCCAATAGGACGGCATCGATCGTCTTGAGAAAATCTCCGTATCCATAATCACTATGCTCAGGATTGGGTATTTGAGTTAGCCATTCGATATCGCCATCTGCCCGCGCTATGTAGCCATCCATCGAGCAGGCAATGTAAGCAACTGTTTTCAACAGATAGTCCTCCAGTTGCAGAATAGACAAACGAAGGGGCTTCATCCTCTATTATGCGTACTTAATTCTGCGTACTTAATAGCTTATCTTACTGTTTGTCTGGCCGAAAGCCCGTTATGTGTTCTGTTGCAAAAGGCATGAGGGCCGCGTGGAGCTTGCCCATCGCGGCGTGGCTGGCCGGCGCGCATTTCGCTAGTCATGCTAGACAAAACCTCCATTTTGACCATGGTTGTCCTTACCGCCGGCCAGGCGGGCGTCAAAGTCGGAGGAAGCTGGGCCCATTAGTCAAGACCAAAAAGAGTTCACGAATAAGGTGGTACTTCATGCTACCAAATCCTTTGCCTGAAACGAACGATAGCGGTGGTCGCGCGTCTCGTAGTCCAGGTTCTGATGGAACCTATACTGGTTATAAACTATAAAGTACGAAGCAAGGCCCCGTTTTAACGACCGTACGTTTTCATAGCCCTGGAGATAGATGTCTTCGTACTTGACCGTCCTCCAGAGCCGTTCGATATGCACGTTATCCCGCCAGCGGCCGCGGCCATCCATGCTGATTCTTATCCCCTGTTCCTGGAGAAGATGTATAAACGTATTCGACGTAAACTGGCTGCCCTGATCAGTATTGAATATACAAGGGGCTCCATAGTGCGCTAGAGCCTCTTTTAAGGCTTCTCCAACCTGCTGGAGGTTCATTTCCTGTTTGTTTGCCTCGAACGTGACTATTGCCTTGACCTGCTCGTCTTATAAGCAAAAGTAAGGAACAACAGAATTTTCGAGATATCTGGTTGCCAGTTCTTAAGAGTTGATTCATTATAGAGTATACTATGGCAAAGAAAAACGATAACTGGCAAGAAGAACCACTGGAAAAACAGCTCTGGAAGGCTGCTGACAAGCTCAGAAAAAACATAGATGCTGCGGAATACAAGCATGTCGTTCTGGGCTTAATTTTTCTCAAGTACATATCGGATGCCTTTGAAAGCCTGTACGAGAAGCTGAAAAAAGGCGAAGGGGAGTATGCGGGAGCAGACCCCGAAGATAGAGATGAGTATCGTGCGGAGAACGTCTTTTTTGTTCCTCATGAAGCTCGCTGGTCATTCCTGCAAGCGGAGGCGAAGAAACCCACGATAGGTACCATTGTTGATGCAGCCATGGATGCCATCGAAAAGGAGAATCCATCGCTCAAGGATGTGCTGCCAAAGGTATATGCCCGGGGCAATCTTGACCCTGCGAACCTTGGTGGGCTTATTGACCTTATCAGCAATATAGCCATGCACGATGCAAAAGCCAGAAGCGCCGATGTACTGGGCCATGTGTTTGAGTACTTTCTTGGCGAGTTTGCCCTTGCAGAAGGAAAGAAGGGAGGCCAATTCTATACTCCCCGGAGCGTTGTAGAGTTACTTGTCGAGATGCTCGAACCCTACAAAGGTAGGGTGTTCGATCCCTGCTGTGGCTCTGGCGGGATGTTCGTGCAGTCGGAAAAGTTTGTCGCCCAACATCAGGGCAGAGTAAATGATATCTCTATCTATGGTCAGGAGAGCAACCTCACCACGTGGCGGCTCTGCAAGATGAACCTCGCCATACGAGCAATAGATAGCTCACAGGTCAAATGGAACAACGAAGGCTCATTTTTAAACGATGCGCATAAGGACTTGAAAGCGGATTATGTGCTTGCCAATCCACCTTTTAACGACAGCGACTGGAGTGGGGAGTTACTCAGGAAAGATGGAAGATGGAAGTATGGCGTACCGCCTGAAGGAAATGCAAACTACGCGTGGGTGCAGCACTTCATTTATCATCTTGCCCCGAGCGGCGCTGCCGGGTTTGTACTTGCAAAAGGCTCGCTTACCTCGAAGACATCAGGTGAGGGAGAGATACGGAAGCAGATCATTGAAGATCGTCTCGTTGACTGCATTGTTAACCTTCCTCCAAAATTATTCTTGAACACCCAGATACCCGCCTGCCTATGGTTTGTCAGCAGGAACAAGGCAAATGGTGGCTATCGTACCCGCACCGACGAGATTCTGTTTATCGATGCCCGAAACATGGGACACCTTATCAATCGCAGAACGCTCGAGTTTTCTAACGAAGACATAGAAAAGATTGCATCAACCTATCACAACTGGCGAAATCCCAACGGCACATACCAGGACGTAAAGGGGTTCTGCAATTCTGCGTCTATCGAAAGGGTGCGAGAGCTGGATTACGTACTCACTCCCGGCCGCTATGTGGGGTTACCCGATGAAGAAGACGATTTTGACTTTAATGAGCGTTTTGCAGCGTTAAAGGCAGAGTTCGAGGAGGAGCTAAAAGAGGAAGAACGACTAAACAGGCTCATAATGGAAAATTTGAAGAAGATTGAGATAAAATGAGTGAAAACGAACTTGTGTCCGTTGAAGATATTCAAAACAGGATATACACAATTCGTGGAGTACAGGTGATGCTGGATGAAGATCTATCTGCGCTTTATGGTGTAGAAACGAAGGTGTTGAATCAAGCAGTAAAACGAAACAGAGAACGATTTCCTCTTGAATTCATGTTTCAGCTTAATGAATCTGAAATGGGAATCTTGAGGTCACAAATTGTGACCTCAAGTTGGGGCGGCAGGCGCTATCTTCCCTACGCATTTACAGAGCAGGGTGCAGCAATGCTTTCCACTGTTCTGCATAGTGAAACAGCGATAAAAGTTAGTATTAAGCGGGAGGCTTGTTATGCCTGATAGAGAAGTACAGACAATACGAGACCTTATCTATTATCAATATGCAAAGATCATCGCAAAGAGCGCCTTTGGCCTGGATGCAAAGGCAACGTCGTATGGTTTTATCAAGAAAACCTTTCGCGAATTGAAAAACGATGAAAAGAAATGGTCAGAAATACTGCGGGAAGACCGGCAGCTCGTGGAAATGGAGAAACAATGCATCTACTGCGATAGCACCAGCGGCTTGAGCTGGGAACACATTGTTCCTCGTTCACTCAATATCAACGAACGCTGTTCCACCTGCGATCGGATCCAAGGTATACACAACCAGATATGGGCATGCAGAACCTGCAACTCTAGGAAGGGCACGAAGGGACTGTACCACTTTTACGAGGAGCTATATCCCGATGAAAACACATCAGACATCATCCCAGAGCTTCTTGAAAAGAAATACCTGAAGACCATTTACTACTGCCACCAGTGCAATGGAACTCTGGACAGCAACTGCGGAGGAAAAAGACTGTCGGTACTTGACCTGGATCTGCGTGTGGAAGGAGAGGCATGATGGCTGACAGAATACCGGAAGGATGGAGGGAATGCAAGCTGGGAGAGGTTGCGGAAATAAATAGAAATAGCATTGATAATGAATATTCACAAAATAAAATATTATACTTAGATACTAGCTCAATAACGCGAGGGAAGGTTGATTGCTATCAGGAACTTTTATTATCTGATGCACCAAGCCGAGCAAAAAGACTTGTAAAAGATAAAGATATTATTTATTCAACAGTAAGGCCTATTCAAAGACATTATGGAATAATCAAAAATCCTCCTCCAAACCTTGTAGTTTCAACAGGATTTATAGTAATTGAGACAAATCAGAAAGAGGCAGATTCTTTTTTCATTTATTATTTTCTGACATCTCATGAAATTGTAGAATATTTAGATATAATCGCAGAAGCATCAACTTCAGCATACCCTTCATTAAGACCAGCAGATATTGAAAGTCTTGAAATTCTTCTTCCTCCACTTCCCGAACAGCGCACCATTGCCTCTGTGCTCTCCAGTCTTGACGACAAGATAGACTTGCTTAACCGGGAAAACCATACATTGGAGCAGATGGCAGAGGCGCTGTTTCGGCAGTGGTTTATTGAAGAGGCGGATGAGAAGTGGGAGGAAGGAACAATAGCTAATATGATAGATATTCTTCCGGGTTTTCCATTTAAGTCAGACTTATTCACAGAGTTAGGCAAGTATTGCTTAATAACAATTAAATCTGTACAGGATGGCCATCTAGATATTTCAAAGACTGATAAGATAAATGATATTCCTTCAAGAATGCCGAATTATTGCTATTTGAAACCTGGCGATATTTTATTGTCGCTTACCGGTAATGTTGGAAGGTGTTGTCTTGTTGACGTGAATAATGCTCTATTGAATCAGAGAGTTGCGAAACTTTTTGCCAAAAATAGTAGAGATATGGCATACACATACATATACTTTAGAATGGAGAAGACAAAACGTTTACTAGAAGAAATGGCCAAAGGAACTGCCCAACCGAATTTAAGCCCAGTAGAAACACTAAGAATAAAGATGCGTATACCTCCCAAAAGTAAGCTTGAACTTTTTTCTTCCAAGTCGAATCCAATAATCAAGAGGATTTTATGCAATAAAATGCAAATCCGCACTCTTGAAAAACTTCGTGACACTTTGCTTCCAAAACTGATGAGCAGAGAGGTCAGGGTGAAATTATGAGATTGATTGAGGATTGCTAAACTATGAAAAAGCTCAATCAAGTAATTGAACAATATGGACGATGGTCTGATTTACGAATTTATACTCAAAGAATAGATACCTACATTCAGGACGACTTTAGCACGGCATTTGAGAATGCAAAGTCGCTACTTGAAACAATCTGTAAAGAAATATGTAAATTAAAAAACATTTCAATTGAAGAAAATGCAACTACTAATAAAATTTTGAAACAAGCATTTAATTCACTTGGATACGCCAATCAAGAATTGGTGAATCATATTTCTACTGCATTAGCAAGCATTGGTCAAGAGATGGGTAATCTTAGAAATGAAATAGGGATAACGGCACATGGCAAAGAGTTAGAAGAGCTGAAAGAGCGCAATAGTAGAGTTGATGAAATGACAAGAGAATTCCTTATAGATTCAACGGAAATAATAGCTACATTTCTTATTAGAGCTTTTGAGAATAAGAATCCTAGACGACATATTGAAACATATAAGGATAAAATATCATTTGATGATAATGCAGAGTTCAATGACTTATTGGATGAAAGTTATGGTGATTTTGATATGGGGGACTATTCTTATTCTGCGAGTGAAATCTTGTTTTATGTTGATTATAATGCATATCTAACAGAGCTGAAGGCTTTTAAGGAGGACAAGGAATGACCAATGTTGATGAATTTGTATTTGAATTTCTGAAGAACAACAGTAGAGATACAGTGCAAGTTATATTACTTACGCAAGATGTTAGGAGTAGAAAGAATTTAGCATATATTTCTCATTTTGGGACCGTTTTGTGTCTCACGGAATGCATTTTGTGAGACACAAAACGAGATATGTCTCATAGATGAGACAAAAAGAGGGCAAAATGGCTTCCAGAATCACCGAATCTGATATCGAAGAATTTGCCATCGAACTCCTTGATGGAAACGGCTACCAGTGCTGTGCCGGTCCCGATATTGCGCCGGATGGGGATAGGGCGGAGAGGCAATCTTTGGAGGAAGTGCTTTTACTACAAAGGCTGAGGAACGCTATTGGACGCATCAACCCGGGAGTTCCTGTCGATGCGCAGGACGATGCTATCAAGCAGATTCAGCGCTTTGGGTCGCAAGAACTCATTGTAAACAACGAAGCCTTTCACAGAATGCTCACGGAAGGAATTCGGGTACAGTACAGAAGGGATGGTGTAGAACGGGGAGATTTGGTATGGCTCATCGATTATAAGAATCCAGAAAACAACGAATTTCTAGTGGTCAATCAATATACCGTTATAGAAGGTAACAACAACAAGCGTCCCGACATCGTCCTATTTGTCAACGGCATTCCACTTGTCGTCATGGAGTTGAAGAACCCGGCAGATGAACAGGCAACAGTGCGATCCGCCTTTAACCAGATTCAAACCTATAAACAGACGATTCCGGGCATATTTACGTATAACGGCTTCATCGTGATCTCCGATGGGCTCGAGGCAAAGGCAGGCTCCATCTCCTCTGGTTACAGTCATTTTATGGCGTGGAAATCAATAGATGGCACAAAGGACGAATCCAGGCTGGTAAGCCAGCTCGAAACCCTTATCAGAGGCATGCTGAACAAAAAAACGCTTCTTGACCTTATTCATCATTTTATCGTGTTTGAAAAATCCAAAAGAGAGGATAAAGAAACTGGTATCGTATCCATTCAGACTGTCAAGAAGATGGCCTACTATCATCAATATTTTGCGGTAAATAAGGCTGTGGAGTCTACCCTGCGGGCGTCTGGCTATGCCGCCGTAAAGGAGGCCGGTAGTGTCAAAGAAGCCCCTGAGAATTATGGACTTGCCAGTGTGCGTACTCAGGCTGTGGGAGATCATAAGGGAGGCGTGATATGGCACACGCAAGGAAGCGGAAAATCGCTTTCCATGGTGTTCTTTGCAGGCAAGATCATTCAAATGCTGGATAATCCAACAATATTAGTCATTACCGACAGGAACGACCTGGATGACCAGCTTTTCGATACCTTTGCGTCCTCAAAACAACTCCTCAGGCAGGATCCTGTTCAGGCGGAGAATAGAGAACACTTACAAGAACTGCTCAACGTCGCCTCGGGTGGTGTGGTCTTTACTACGATTCAGAAGTTCCAGCCGGAAGAGGGTAACATATATCCACAGCTATCCGATAGACGGAACATCGTGGTAATCGTCGATGAGGCTCATCGAACCCAGTATGGCTTCAGGGCAAAGACGATAGACGAAAAGGATGAACAGGGAAACGTGGTTGGCAAAAAAACCGTGTATGGTTTTGCCAAGTACATGCGGGATGCCCTGCCCAATGCCACCTATATCGGTTTTACGGGTACACCAATAGAAAAAGAGGATAGAAACACTCCAGCTGTCTTTGGTAACTATGTCGACATCTACGACATCTCACAAGCGCAGGAAGACGGCGCCATCGTGAAGATATACTACGAAAGCAGACTCGCAAAAATCGAATTGAGTGAACAGGGGAAAAGACTCATCAACGACCTGGATAAGGAACTCAAACTCGATGAACTTGCCGAAACACAAAAGACAAGGGCTAAATGGACTCAGCTGGAAGCGCTGATAGGGAGCAGCGATCGAATTCGGCACATTGCAAAAGATATTGTGTCTCATTTCGAGCAGCGCCAGCAGGCTTTTGAAGGTAAAGCCATGGTGGTGGCGATGTCTCGATTCATCGCCGTCAGCCTCTATGATGAAATAATCAAAATAAGACCAGAATGGCAGGACGATGACCTCAAAAAGGGTTCCATCAAGGTGGTTATTACCTCTGCATCATCGGATGGCCCTGAGCTTTCACGGCACCACACCACAAAGGAACAACGGCGCATGCTGGCGGAGCGAATGAAAGACCCGCAGGATGAACTCAAACTGGTCATCGTGTGCGATATGTGGCTCACTGGCTTCGATGTGCCATGTCTTCACACTATGTATCTTGATAAGCCCATGAGAGGGCATACACTGATGCAGGCAATCGCGCGGGTAAATAGGGTCTATAAGGACAAGCCTGGTGGCCTGATCGTGGATTACCTCGGGATTGCCGCTGATTTGAAAGAGGCGCTTGCCTTTTATGCTGACAGTGGCGGCAGGGGCGATCCTGCGGTCCTTCAGGAAGAGGCTGTTCAGGTTATGCTTGAAAAGCTGGAAGTCATTGCGCAGATGTTTCACGGATTCAATTACCAGCGATATTTTACCGCAAGCACTTCAGAACGCCTGTCGATTATTCTCGCCGCCGAGGATCATGTTCTTGGTCTTGAAGACGGCAAAAAACGTTATGTTGATGAAGTTACTGCCCTATCAAAGGCGTTCGCCATCGCTATTCCACACGAGCGGGCGACAGCAGTCAAGGAAGAAGTGGCGTTCTATCAGGCGGTGAAAGCCAGACTGGTGAAGTTTGATAGCACGGGAAGTGGGAAAACAGATGAAGAAATAGAGACCACCGTCAAGCAAATTATCGACCAGGCTTTGGTCACGGAAAAGGTAATCGATGTCTTTGATGCAGCCGGTATAAAGAAACCGGATATTTCCATCCTTTCTGAAGAATTCCTGCTAGAAGTAAAGAACATGGAGCACCAAAACATCGCAGTGGAGGTGTTAAAGAAGCTTTTAAACGACGAGATCAAGGGGAGAATGAAGAAAAATCTAGTGCAGAGCCATACTCTTATGGAGATGCTGGAAGAGTCTCTTCAGCGATACTACAACAAGGTCGTCACCGCTGTCGAAGTGATCGATGAACTGATCGAGTTAAGCAAAGAAATTCAGCGTATAGATAAGCAACCGGCGGAGATGGGTTTATCGGACTATGAATATGCTTTTTACACTGCAATTGCGGATAACACGAGCGCACAAGAGTTGATGCAGAAGGAAACACTGCGGGAACTCGCCATAGTTCTCTATCAAAAGGTAAGGCAGAACGCCACAATCGATTGGACCATAAAGGAAAGCGTGAAGGCAAGGCTCAAGGTGATGGTTAAGCGCACGCTGCGACAGTACGGCTATCCGCCAGATATGCAGGCGCTAGCGACAGAAACTGTGCTCAAACAGGCAGAGATGATCGCCGATGAACTGACGCAAAAAACGTTTTGTTCGTCAAGATCGGTGTAAATTTCCCGGTTAGAGGTACGGACGTTTTTTTGGACACTCTGCTTCTCTGTTTGGAAGAAGCCATCTGCCAACCTTAGTTCTCTTCAACTATCGTCTAAATTCCAAGGCTCATCATAATTGAAGAAAAATACCCCGTTGTCATCGTCGCGAAATGAGATTCGCAAATTGGAAGAGCGCATAACGCGGGTGGGACTTGAAGATTTGAGAAAAGCGCGGGGAACCAGTTTCTGCGTGCCTTGTCACCTCGATACCACCTTTGTATCTTATAGCCATGATAACACACGAAGACGAAGTTAAGTCGGTCGAATTGACGGGCGAAGGTATAGAGGGCGTAAAGAAGCAGATTGCGGTGGGGCCGCGCGACGGCTGGCAGGACGGCTACATGCGCATTTTCACCCTGGCGGAGGGCGGGAATACTTCGATGCACTCGCATACCTGGTGGCACGTGAATTACATACTTGAGGGAGAAGGCCTGCTCTATATCGATGGCGTCGCTCACCCTGTAAGAAAAGGGTCAGTGGACTATATCGAAGCAGGGAAACTCCATCAATTTGTGAACACAGGGCATGGAGATTTCCGCTTTATCTGCATCGTGCCGCCAGAAGGCGATCATTATTGATAGGCCACTATTGAACGCGCCGCGAGTCGTTACGACGTGGCGATGAGCGCGCGATGCACCGCACATAAAAAACTTCTCGACATAAAGGAGTGGTCTCGATATAATCCTCACTTCGAAAAATAGGAGGCGAGGATGGACCGCGCATATTATCTTCCCGGGGAAGTCGCAGCAAACTACGTCAACACAGCCAGCACCAAAGCGGCGCTGACACCCATCAAACAGCTGGTATTGGGCATCATGGCGGGGGCGTTTATCGCCTTTGCAGGGGCAGGCTCCAACGTCGCCGTTCACACCATAGCGTCTGTGGGCGTCGCCAAATTGGTCTCGGGCGCGCTCTTTACCGCGGGCCTCATGATGGTCATCGTGGCGGGGGCCGAGCTTTTTACCGGCAACAGCCTTATCATCATCGGCGTGCTGGAAAAGAAAGTCAAAGTCGGCGCAATGCTCCGGAACTGGTTCTTCGTTTACCTCGGGAATTTTATTGGCGCAATGATCGTCGTCCTCCTGATTCAGGCTTCCGGACAGCTTGATCTTTCCGCAGGAGCGCTGGGCGGTTACACCATCAAAGTGGCTGCCGGCAAAACGAGCCTTTCGTTCCTGAATGCCTTTGTTATGGGCATTTTGTGCAACTGTCTGGTCTGCACCGCCGTGTGGATGGCCTCGGCAGCGAACGATATCATCGGCAAAATCTTTTCGATTTTCTTCCCAATCTGGCTCTTCGTGACTTCCGGATTCGAGCACAGCATCGCGAACATGTACTACATTCCCGCCGGCATTTTGGCCAAAAACAACGACGCCTGGTACCAGGCAGCCCTCAGCCTTGGCGTGTCGCCCGAGAAGATCGCTCACCTCAACTGGGGCAGCTTTCTACTGAACAACCTCCTGCCCGTTACGCTGGGCAACATTGTCGGCGGCGTCGTGTTTGTGGGCTGCTCGTACTGGTTTGTCTACCTCAGGAAATCTACAAAGCGGCAATAGCCTGCTTTAGGTCAAGACCAAAATCTCCTCGGAAGATGGCCCGAGGAGATTGAGGAGATTCTTGAATCGCCTAACGTTACTGAGCAAACCGCTCCTTAAGTGTGGTCATTGTATAGCCGTATTGGTCCTTCATATCGCGAAGCGGCGTTGTTACAGAGATATCCGCAGGAAGTTGCAACTTTTCGATGATCTTGGCTTCCGAGACATTCAATGCAGCGGCAATATCCTTTATGGTCATAGTTCCTTCAAGAACAAAACCATCGGGCACTACAAGTGCGCCTTCAGATGCGGCAGGTGCTGCTGGCACAACAGATGCTGCCGGTTCTGCAAGCGTGGATGGTTTGGTGACTTTGGTCGGTTCCACGGCCTTCTCAGGAACAGCCGGCGCACCCTGCACAGCCTCACCAGTCTGAGCGGCCTCCACGGGCTGAACGGATGCAGAGGGGGTCGTACCATTCTCGCCGCTATAGGGGATACCGAGTAAGGTTGCTACAGCTAATCGGGCTTCATCTGCTTCGAACGTTCTGCCAATGAGCGCACCAGTATCCTTAAGCTTCGTATCTGGGGGCACCTTTGTTCCATCGACATTGGCCGTCTTGTATAATTCTGTGAGACTGACGTTGAACGATTCCGCAAGCTCTGCCCATGTCGAAGATCCACGTATGTCCTCAATTTTGAGCGTTCCACTGGTTGCCTGTTCTTTAAGGCTAGGACCGACAAAATCCAACTTGCCCGTCAGTGCGCCGATACCCAGTGCGCCCAAGTAAATTGCCAATCCCACAATAACGATGGTACTGGTTTTGACTTTCTTCCCTGCAAGCGTCGTATAGAGCGTGTCCTTTTTTGTGGGGCATGAGGTCACGCACTCCATGCAGCCGATACATTCCGGAGAAGTTATTGTCTTGGCATTCGACACATCGACATTCATTGGACAGACGCGATCGCACTTCGAACACGAGATGCACGTTGTGGAATCGCGCTTTATCCTAAAGAGCGGGATTCGGCCGAGGATCGAGTTCACCGCCCCCAGTGGGCACAGATACTTGCAGAAGGCTCTTTCGTACAGTGTCGATAGAACGAGAACCACAACCAGAATAATGAGCCCGACGGCAAATTCCGCCCATACTGAGGCGATTCCAGCGGACAGGTGCGCATACGCCGCAAGCGGATCATAGGGCCGGATTATCAATGTCCCGGTCGTCCACGTAAAATATACGATGCCTGCGAGTAGAGGATATTTGATCCAGCGAAGCGCCCTGTCAAGTTTTTCCGGTACAACGCGGCGCTTCTTAAAAAGCTTTTTTCCGATCCAACCAAACATACCCTGAAGTGCACCGAACGCACAGATCCAACCACAGAAAAACCGCGAGAGCACCACGCCCAAGATTATGATTGCAGCCAAGAGCACAAGGTTCGAAGGCATTATTTTCTTAACTAATTCGCCACCGGCGATATACTTGAAAAGTGTCTCTATGCCCCCAAAAGGATCAAGAGAATCGACAGAGGGCATGTTCTGAACCTTTTGATGCAGAATCGTAAGCACAGTAAACGCCACGAAAAATACGCCTAGTGAAATCCTTCTCGCAAGCTGGATCTTCTCGATTTTTTTGGCCATCGGGGCTCCTCCTGTGGTCTAGAACAATCTTGTCGCGTTCTAGCCTCCAATTTGGGTTTCTAAGGGCAGCTTATAATATTGTACAAGTTATATATATAATTTGTATAATATGACAAGGGGTAACCCCGGGGAGGAGCACAGTGGCTTCAACGTGTCATTGCCCCCTATGGGTACTGACGCTGCTATTGATGCTGCGCCTGATGGCCGCGGCGGCCATGTCGTGGTCCTCGTAGTCGCGTAAGCCGGACACCGTGACGGCGCCAATGACGCCTACACCGCGCACGCGGATGGGAACGGCGCCGCCCGAGGCCGCAAATTCCGCTGACGGAATAGCGTATTCTTCCTCCATCGTTTTGCCTTTTTGTCTGAGCTGTGTCGCGATAAAGAGTGAACTTTTGTGGAAGCGCTGCACCACATGCACCTTCCGCTCAATCCAGTGGTCGTTGTCCGGCGAACTTCCAGGAAGGCCCGCGTGGAACAGGGTCTGCCCGTTTACCGTGACGTCTATCGCGATGCCGAGTTTTTCGCGTAAGCCAGTCTGGACCAAATCGTTGCCAATTGCCCAGGCTTCTTCAAAGCCGAACCGGTCAAACTGCAGCGCTTCGAATTCTGCGTCGAGTTTTTTCAGTGTTTCTGCGTAATCATCCGACATACAAACTCCTTTTTGCCGCGTTTTTGTCGTGTCAATCGGAATATACATCCGATTATACCACTTATACCACGTCGCCCTAAGCCATCGCCCCTAAGCCGTGGCTGTTCTTTGTTCGTTCTTTTCGTCCTTTCGATCATTCCTTCGATATCTTCCGCGCAACAAAATCGCCCAGGGACTGCACTACCTGCACGAGCACGATGAGGAGCAGGACCGTGACATACATCACCGAATTCTCGTAGCGGACAAAGCCAAATCGATATGCCAGATCCCCTAAACCACCCCCGCCAACAAGGCCAGCAGAAGCCGTCGCGCCGATAAGACTGATCGTGGCAATGGTGAGCGAGCGCACAAGCGACGGCCTCGCCTCGCG
>JAFIHQ010000002.1 GCA_017849315.1 Treponema sp. | reverse complement strand
GATGAAAGGCAAGAAGTTGTCGGTCAGTCAGGTCGAGCTCACCAGCATGGACACGATGATGGGGCGTGTGGACGAAATTCTTGCGGGGCTTTCTAAGTTGCGGCTTGAGACAGGGAGTTATCTTGCAGGCCTTATGGCCACTGACGTTACTAAATTGGAGAGCGTATTATTCCTGGACGCCGAAGCGGAGCTCTTCAACTATGTCAACTTTCCGTCGCCGCGCAAGGGTGTTTACATTCTCAAGGATATACTGTCGCGCAAGAAACAACTCATGCCGGCGCTCTTCGAGATGGTGGAGCGCGCCATAGAGTAAGCTTGTGCTGCTCCCAACAGACACGCGCTACGCCGAGCAGGTGCCGGACAATGCCTATCACAGCCCGTGGGTCAAAGCCCGTGGGCTGCCATGACGGGCAGCGCAATGAAGTTGCCGATCATTCCTCCTATGCTTGACAAAAGAAAAATTAGCAAGATGTGCGTTATCCGGTTCTTGTAGAACCCTTTGACACTTGTAACATCTTCGCTCAGGCGCTCAAAATCTTTGACTTTGGGTTTGCGCAAGTTCAATTCTACAATGGCGGCAAAAAGACCCACGCCCACAAAAGGGTTGAGCGTGGCAAGCGGCGCCATGATGAAGGACACAACAATGGTGAGCGGGTGTGCAAGACACAGCGCTGAACCGATCGCCGAAAGCGAACCATTCCAGAGTATCCACTGGAGCGTGGTATTGAGCCCACCCTGCAGGCCAGTTTTTACAAAACTCGCAACAATCAGGGCCACGATGGCCGCAGGAATAATCCAGCCAGCCACTTTGGTCCATTTGGAGCTTGGCGGCACAAAGTCGATGTCCGACGTGTCTGCGCTTATCTCTCCTGAGTCCAATTTGTGCAGCCAGCGCTCGATGCCCGCCATGTGGCCTGCGCCGATCACGGCCAGGACGACAGGCTCTTTGGTTTCGTAGATTTTGGACGCAAGGTACCGGTCCCGCTCGTCAATGAGGACCGTTTTGACCGAGGGCAGATAGTCGGCAAGTTCGTTCATCATCTGCTCGAGCTCTGAGGTTTCTTTGAGTTTCTCAATCTCCTCGGCGCTCAATTTTTCGTCCGTAAAGGCCGAGCTTATGAGGCTTGCCAAGAGTTTGCACTTATTCCAGAAATTGGACTTGGCCCAGGCGCGCCGCAAGGTAATGCTGATTTCCCGGTCGCAGGTGGACCACGGAATGCCAAGCTCTTCCGCCGTCTTTATGGCGGCGACCATCTCCTCGCCAGGTTTTGCGCCAACGCCTTCTCCCATGCGCTTCTGAAAGCCCGAGAGTGCCAGGTTTGCCAGCATGAAGAAGCCTTTTTTTTCTTTGAGTACCTTGCGCAAATCGAGGTTTTCCCAACTCGAGCCCTGCATCATGGACTGGTATCGGTTCTGGTCCAGCTCGACACACACGCGTCCGGGGTTTTCCTGCCTAATGAGGTCGCTGACTTCCACGACACTTTCGTGTGAAATATGTGCTGTCCCCACAAGGATGATCTTGCGACTTTTTAGCTCGATTGTCCGTACCGTGTTTGCCATTGGAAGTCCTTTCTGTTTAACACTTTAAGTGGTCCGTTTGCCACGCTTACTACTTTAAATGGATCGTCGATCGAGATCGACAAACATCAATAGAGCCGATAATACTCTTCTTCCTTCCACCCCGACAAGGCAGGCTGTCCGTAGTCTCTTGACATTATTGAAACTATGAGCAGTTGCAAAAGTGGGCGTTCAAAAAATGTCGCAAGCCCGCTGCGCAGCGCCGCTTCTGTGGCAGAACACGCGCGAACCGCAAGGGAGCAGTCTTTGGCGCTGTAGCGCTGCATGGCGGCCTTGAATCGGTGCTGAGCGGTCTTGCTCGTCACTTTTCCCTGCAAAAAAGCAGCGTCCAGGCTCATCGGTTTGTTGCCGGCCACGATACCAGCATCGGTCAGCAAGTGCAGGCGCTCGGTTTTGCGCAAACTCCACACAAGCGCAGCTACGATTTGGGTGGCGTCGCTCTGCCGGTCGGCAAGCAGGGCGTCGAGCACTCCGAGCGCCGTGTCCAGGCCGCCGCTTGCCATGCGGTCGAAAAGGCTAAAGGCATCCTCTTCGCGGGATTTGGACAAAGTCGACTCGATGTCGCTGGATGTAAGATGTTTCCCTTGAGGAAAATAGGCCGCAAGCATGGTACATGCCGAATCGAGGGCTGAGGTCTCGTTTTCCACAAGTTCAAACAGTGTAGAAAGGCCATCGTCGTCTATGGTAAGCCCATAGTGAGAGAGCTCCTCGCGCACCCAAGCCGGTTTTTCAAACTCGCGCAGCTCCCAGAACATGAGTTTACCGGCAGGGCCAATCGCGGTCTCAATGGCCTTGGGCAGCGAATATGCATCGGTTATGAGAAAGAGCACTGCATCGGTGTCAGGGCTTTTGGCGTAGTCCGCCAGGGCAGCGATTTCGGCCTTTGTCGTGACAGTTTCGGTGTTCCGGTATTCGATCACGCGGCGCGAAGAGAAAAGCGAGCCGTTTCTTGCTACGCCGAGCAGTTCGTCCACGCTTGTTTCGCCGGCATAAAAGGTGTAGCGCTCAGGCGGTGCCCCGTCGGCTCGAGTCCACAAGGCTATGACGTCTTTGATAAAGGCGTTGCGTTTGCCGACTTCAGGGCCGCAGAGGGCATAGCAGGGCAATTTCTTGTTGTCTGGCATAGTTCGAACCTAAAGCCTCTAGTAGTTGCGGATGATGGCTTTGAGCTTGCCCAATATTCTCACATCTTGTGTGTAGATAGGGGCATAGTCAGGGTTCTCCGCCTGGAGTTTGATCCGGTTGTTCTCTTTGAAAAACCGTTTGAGCGTGGCAGAGTCTTCGATGAGCGCCGCTACGATGTCGCCGTTTTCCGCAACCGGTTTTTGTTCGATTATAGCGATGTCGCCCGAGCGAATGCCGGCATTTTTCATGCTGTCGCCCTGAACTTTGAGGGCGAAGCAGTTCTTGGCATGGATAAGATCGGTCGGGACGCGGACCGTGCCCACCCAGTTTTCTTCCGCAAAGATGGGATTCCCTGCTGCAATGTCGCCCAAAATAGGCACTTCCAAAATGGAAGACAGGTCTTCCTCCGGCTCTTCCCGCTTGTCCACGATTTCCATGGCCCGAGAGCGATTTTCCTGCAGCTTGATGTAGCCCTTTCTTTCCAGGGCCTTGATATGGTCGTAGGCACCCTTAATGGATATGTTAAAGGCCTTTGCCGTCTCGCGCACTGTGGGCGGATAGGAGTTTTCTTGAATGAACTTGGTAAGAAACTCAAGAACTGCCTTTTGGCGTTCGGTAAGGTCCTTCATTTTTTGACGGTCCCTCTATTTGGTATTTTACTATTCCTCTGTTTAGTATATTCCACGCTTTTGTAAAATTTGCAAGCCCTTAAACCAGCGGCGGCCCAAGAGGCCGCTGTAGTTGAGATAAGCGCTATCAATCAGCCCAATTCTTCGTTGAAGCCTGAATCGAAAAGCGCCTTTATGGCATTGACCGCTTCTTGCTCGTCTGGACCTTCCGCAGAAATCTTGATTACGGAACCAAAACTGGCTGCCAGCGTGATTATGCCCATAATCGATTTTGCGTTGATCTTATTGCCGTTTTTTTCCAGATAGATTCTGGAGGCGTACTTTATGGCAGTCTGTGCAATAAGTGCCGATGGCCTGGCATGAATTCCCGCTCTGTTTTTTATTGTGGTCTCTACTTCAACCATTTTTTACCCCATGTAGTAGCAATATGCAGCATCAATAATCGTCGCGGGAGAAGTATAGGGTTCTCTCATTTTCGCTTTCAAGCCAGCGCATTACGTTCTGATTGAACTCTTTTGCGGAATGATAGCCCATTTTTTTGAGCCGCTCGTTCATGGCCGCGGTTTCCACAATGATCGGGATGTTTCGGCCAGGCTTTACCGGAATCTCGAGCTTGGGCACTTTAACGCCGAGAATCTCATACGTGAGCTCATCCATCCCGATACGGTCATAGACCTTTTCCGGGTTCCAGTCTTCCAGCTGGCAGACGAGTTGTACCTGCTTTTTGTCCCGTATGGCGCCAACCCCAAAAAGGTGCGTGATGTTGATGATACCGAGGCCCCGAATTTCCATGTGGTGGCCAATCATCTTGTTAACACCCTGACCCATAAGGGTAGAACCATTGACACAGCGGATCTCAACCACATCGTCTGCCACGAGCCTGTGGCCCCGTTCGATAAGCTCCAAGGCGGTCTCGCTCTTTCCTACGCCAGAATCTCCGATGAGCAAGATGCCAATGCCAAAAACCTCCACCAGTACACCGTGCATTGTTGTCTTAGGTGCAAAGATTTCGTACAGTATACGCAAAACCCGACTGGAAAACTCACTTGAACTCAGGGGTGTGACAAGGATTGGACAACTTGCAGCCTCGGCGGCATCCAGAAAAGCTTTGCTGGGCAACAAGGAGTTAGTGAAAATACAGCATGGAACCGAGTAAGAAAACAGTTTGTTGACGGAGGCATAGTCATTTTCCCTGTCGAGTTTGGCAAGATAAGCGCTCTCACCTCGACCAAAAATCTGCAGTTTTTCCCAGGCAAAGGCGTCGAAGAAGCCCGCCAGCGCAAGGCCTGGCCGGTTAAAGTCGGGCACCGTAAGCCGCCTGCCCAGACCGGACCGGCCAGCGACACACTTTAGATCCAAGGCGTTCTGTTCCTTGAGATCGAGATCTATCAAGTCCAAAACAGTAAAGGCAACTGGTTCGTTTTCCATGAGGAAACAATTCTACTCTGAATCCGAACCGTCGTAAATTGGGCCACCCGCTGCAGGCCTTATATGTCGCAGACTTCGCTGCAGACCCCGCAGGAGGCAAAACCAAAGCCTATTTCCTTTCCTGGATCTTCTCCTTTTCGCGTACAATTTTGTTCTCAAGCTTGTCCATAAGAATATCAATGCCAGGATTTATTTCGAACGCAGTCTCCTGGAGGTGCGCCTGCACGCCCCAGCGGAAATTGGCAGTCACCTCAAGTTTGTAATTCTTTGCATCTTTTGTAAATACAAACAAAAGATCGACAATCATGTCCTTTGCGTACCCGATCCGCTCAATTTTGGTCATTAAGTACTGCTTGCTTTCTTCGCTAAGATCGAAATGCACAGAACGGATGTCGACTTTCATGTAAACCTCCTTAAAAGGTGCTGCGCACGGGGCGCTTTAGAATACTGAGTCCAACTTGCACAAAATATAATGCGCATTTGGCACTCAAATCAACGTTTGCCGCATCAATGCTGCGTCAATGCTGCATCAACACTTGATCAATGCCTGCCGCGACCAAAGGACGCGTTGGCGCCCAGTTCGTTGCGATACTTTGCCACTGTTCTGCGGGCGATATGTATGCCGCGTTGCGCAAGCATTTCTGCAACTTCTCTGTCGCTGAGCTTGGAATTGGCCGTGCTGAGCGCATGTTGCTCAAGAATGCTCCGAATAGCCTCCTTTACGCTTTCTTTGGACTGTGGGGCAGTGGATGCAGAGCTTGGCACTGCAGTGGTGAAAAAGCGCCGTAACTCGAAGATCCCCCAGTCGGTTTGAACATATTTACCGTTGACAACTCGAGATACAGTTGTTTCGTGTACACCGATGTCATCTGCGACTTCTTTAAGTGACAGTGGCTGCATGGCAGCGGGACCTTCAAGAAAA
The DNA here is from genome assembly GCA_017849315.1 of Treponema sp. Classification (GTDB taxonomy): domain Bacteria; phylum Spirochaetota; class Spirochaetia; order Treponematales; family Rectinemataceae; genus JAFIHQ01. The sequence goes on along the minus strand of JAFIHQ010000002.1, from coordinate 5,025 downwards.
AAGCGCTTCTGATGTTTGACGATGGATTTGGCAACCTTGAGCAAGGTTGCGTTGCGTTGTTGAATGCTGCCAATAAAGAAGCGTGCGCGTTCGACGTTGCGTTTGGCGAAGGCCACTGTGTCTTTTTCCTGATCATTACGGGTTGCGACGTCCGCAAAAAAAGGATTTACCCCGAGCACCGGAATCAGTTCATCGTTCAATTCGATGACGAATTCGTTGTCCTCCACGCGGATGGCCAGATCCGGTACCACATAACGGGTCTGTTCGGTGGAAAAGGCCCTGCCAGGGAAGGGAGAAAGCTTCTTGATATACTCGATAACGGCGGTATAGCGGGGCTCGCGCAGCCCAAGGGCACGTTTTATCTCGGCGTGTTTGCCTTTTTCCAGTTCCTGAAAATGATCGCGCAGAATAAGCTTTGCTTCTTCTGGCGCCTCCGGATCCAGGGTTGCCTGCACTAAAAGACTTTCCTGGTAATTGGCCGTGCAGGTACCGACAGGCTCCAGCGCCCGAACAATAGCAAGCACTTCGTTCAAGGTCTCTTGTGGGACCGAGGGGCATAACTCTTCTGGCGGAATAATATTAAAGCCATTGTCATCAAGATTCTGAATGAGGCGCTCTCCGATCTCCTGTTGCTCGGCCGGTATATTGAGCAGATGTAGTTGATTTAGCAGGTGCTCTTGTAGGGTTTCTGGCAAGGCGATAGTGCCTTCCAGGAACTTTCGTTGAGAATCCTCGTCGCCATCGTACGAAGTGTACCCTGAGTCGGAATACTCGCCGTCATTTTCTTCAAGATCGTCCGGATCTCCCGTATTGGAAACAGCCCTTTCTTCATTGAGATTCTCCAGCGAATCCTCGCTGCGGTCTTCCACAATTTCCAGCGCTGGGTTGGCCTCAATCTCCTGTTGTATGGCTTCGGTGAGCTCTGCGACGGGCAAGGCCAGAATCCTAATGGATTGCAACATCCGAGGACTAATGGTTTGCCTTTGCTCCGCAACAAGGGCGGTTCTCTGCTCTTGCAACTAACACTCCTTATCCTTAACTTTAAGACAGAATGGGTATAAGTCAATATAGCCGGGCCACAAAAGTAGCCGGGCCACAAAAGGGGCTGCCGCCAGAAAGTTGACTGTCCAGGATGGTCTTGTTATTTTATTTCTATAAACTGATATTCAACTTTTGAAAGCAACAAGGTAAGAGTATGTCAAAACACACAAAAACTTCGTCTGAATCCACCAAGAAGGAAGAAGGCGTTGTTGAACAAACCATCTCGGCGGACCAGGCCGCTCAGCAGCAGAACGATGTTGCTGGTGCAGGGAGCACTCCCGAAATGACTGCTGCCGGAGTATCTGGCGAAAATCCTGATGCGGCGGGTGAGGGGACTGTTTCGGAAGTAGACGCACTTAAGGCGGAACTAGTGGAAGAAAAACGGAAGATGGAAGAGTTGCAGGCAAAGTACAACGAATTGAACGAGAAATACTTAAGGGTTCTGGCGGAGGAAGTAAATTTCCGCAAGCGCATGACCAAAGAGAAAGAAGAGGCTGCAAAGTATGCGATTTCTGGCTTGCTAAGCGATCTTATTCCTATTTTGGACGACTTCGACCGGGGGCTTGCTAGTGCGGAAGCTTCCAAAGATTTCGATAAATTGCATGAAGGTATACTTCTTATTCAAAAACAGTTGTCGCAGATGCTGGAAAATAAGTATTCTTTAAAGCGGTTCGAGTCTGCAGGAAAGGCCTTCGATCCGAACAGGCATGAAGCCTTGTTTGCGGAGGCGGCGGCTGTTGAGGAACCTACGGTTGTGGAGGAGTACCTTCCTGGGTATGCACTGCACGACAGGGTTTTGAGAACCGCAAAGGTGCGCGTAAGAGTGCCGGGGCCGAAAGATTCGGCGGCAAAAGATTCGGCACCCGGGGAAGCGGCCGCAAGCGAAAGAGAACCATCATCAAACTGAAAGATTTATGAAGGAGATTTCAATATGGGTAAGATAATTGGCATTGACCTGGGAACGACAAACTCGTGTGTCGCAGTAATGGAGGGTGGTGAGCCGGTTGTAATTGCCAACTCCGAGGGACAAAGGACGACCCCCTCGATCGTCGCTTTTACGGCGAAGGGCGAGCGACTTGTTGGCCAACCTGCCAAGAACCAGATGATCACCAATGCAGAAAACACTATTTATTCTATAAAGCGATTTATGGGGCGCCGCTACTCCGAAGTACAGAACGAGATCAAGCTTGTTCCTTACAAAGTAGTGGACAATGGAAACGACGTTCGTGTGGATATTCAGGGAAAGCTCTATAGTCCCCAGGAGATTAGCGCATTCATTCTTCAGAAGATGAAAAAAACTGCTGAGGATTATCTCGGCGAGCCCGTTACCGAAGCGGTCATCACGGTGCCTGCGTACTTCAATGATGCACAGCGCCAGGCCACGAAGGATGCGGGAAAGATTGCCGGTCTCGAGGTAAAACGGATTATTAACGAGCCAACGGCAGCAAGCCTTGCCTTTGGTTTCAATAAGGACTCCAAGAAGGAAAAAACCATCGCGGTGTACGACCTTGGCGGTGGAACCTTCGATATCTCAATCCTTGAGTTGGGTGAGGGGGTTTTTGAAGTTAAGTCCACGAACGGCGATACGCACTTGGGCGGCGACGATTTTGACCGCAGATTGGTGCAGTGGCTCGTGGATGAGTTCAAGAAAGATACTGGCATAGATCTGTCGCAGGACAGAATGGCTTTGCAGCGTTTGCGTGAGGCTTCGGAAAAGGCCAAAATTGAACTTTCCAACATGCAGCAGACTGAGATAAATCTGCCGTTCATTACGGCGGACGCGTCAGGGCCCAAGCACTTGCAGAAGACGCTTACCCGGGCGCGCTTTGAGCAAATGATGGAGGATCTGTTCCAGCGGACGCGCGAACCGTGCTTGAAGGCGTTGGCCGACGCAGGCCTTACCGCCGACAAGATCGATGAGGTCATTCTGGTCGGTGGCTCCACGCGAATTCCGCGTGTGCAGCAGATCGTAAAGGAGATCTTCGGTAAGGATGGCTCGAAGGGCGTCAACCCGGACGAGGCTGTTGCAGTCGGTGCCGCAATTCAGGGTGGAATTCTTGGTGGAGACGTCAAGGATGTCCTTCTACTGGATGTTACGCCGCTTTCTTTGGGCATCGAGACGCTTGGCGGTGTGTTTACGCGCCTGATTCCGCGCAACACCACTATTCCGTGCCGCAAGAGCCAGATTTTCTCCACGGCAGCCGATGGGCAGACCGCGGTATCGATCAATGTGCTCCAGGGCGAACGCGAGATGGCGAGTCAGAACAGAACGCTGGGTAGGTTCGACCTTGTAGGGATTCCAGCTGCGCCGAGAGGCGTTCCGCAGATTGAGGTGACGTTTGACATCGATGCTAACGGCATCGTGCACGTCTCGGCCAAGGATCTGGGGACCGGCAAGGAGCAGAAGATCAGGATTGAGTCGTCGAGCGGGCTGAGCGAGAGCGACATAGAGAAGATGGTGCGCGAGGCCGAGGCGCATGCGGAGGAAGACAGGCGCGAAAGGGAACGCGTCGAGGCGCGCAACGAGGCGGATTCGCTGTTGTATGCCACTGAAAAATCAGTAAGCGAATTTGGCGACAAGGTGAGCGCTTCCGACAAGCAGAATATCCAGAACGCCATGCAAGACCTTAAGAAGGCCATGGAAGGCAACGACACTGAGCTTATCAAGCAGAAGACCGAAGCTTTGAAGCAGGCCTCCTACAAGCTCTCCGAGGAAATTTACAAGAACGCGTCAGCTCAGCAGGCTGCTTCTGGACAGAATCCTTACGGCGAGGGCGGGACAAGCGAATCGAGTGGCCCTGGTTCCTCTGAAGGGCCTTCGGGCGGTACTTCTGGCGGTGACGACTTTGACTATAAAGTCGTGGATGATGACGATAAGAAATAAACTTGACGTCGCCTATGTTCCTGCTTTGTCGATATTGACAGCGCAGGATCGGCGGAAGTTCGAGCGTTCGAAATGAAATCTACGTTCTAAATCGGCAAGCGCTGTTTCCCTTGTTGTTGGGTGCCAGCGCTTGCTTGGTATAGGACAGATTAAGGATGCCAAAGTGGCTAAACGAGATTATTACGAGGTCCTCGGGGTACCCAAGGATGCAACAAAGGAAGACATAAAGCGTGCCTATAGAAAGCTCGCCATTCAATATCATCCTGACAAGAACCCTGGGAACAAGGAAGCCGAGGAGAAGTTTAAGGAAGCCACCGAAGCGTACGAAGTGCTCGGTGACGACCAAAAGCGCCAGGCCTACGATCAGTTTGGCTTTGCCGGAGTGGAGGGCATGGGCGCAGGGAATCAGCAGAACTACTCTGACTTGTTCCGCGGCTTTGAGGACATATTTGGCGGGTTTGGGGATTTTTCCTCGATATTCAGCTCGATGTTTGGCGGCGGCCAAAATGGCTTTGCGGGCGGAGAACGGCATGGTGGTACACGGGCTCACCGTGGGTCAGACCTGCGCTACGATGTCGAGTTGCCTTTTGAAAAGGCCGTTTATGGCACGACGATAGAGATAAGCTACAATAGAGAAGACGTTTGCAAAACCTGCGGCGGCACTGGCTCCCAGGATGGGGCGGGTAGAGTAACCTGTTCGATGTGCAAAGGTTCAGGTCAAGTGCGGCGCAGTTCGGGCTTCTTTTCAATTTCCCAGCCCTGCCCTGCCTGTCATGGAGAGGGTTCGGTAATCGAGAAGCCTTGTAGGGACTGCAATGGTACGGGCACTGTCAAGAAGCGCCAGAAGATCAAGGTGACGATTCCCCCAGGAGTCGAAGATGGCAAGCGTGTCACCATTCCTGGCCAAGGCGACGCAGGCATGAATGGCGGCGGCGTTGGGGATCTTTATGTCTTTATTCGTGTAAGGCCCAACGACTACTTCGAACGTCATGACCAGGACCTGTACTGTGCGGTCAAGATCGACATGATCACCGCGGTGCTTGGTGGCGAGGTTATGGTGACCACCTTGGATGGCAAGAAGGTCAGACTCGAAGTACCTG
>JAFIHQ010000104.1 GCA_017849315.1 Treponema sp. | reverse complement strand
GGCGTACTGCTCCACTTTCGTATTTCAGTGAGGACAGCCGCCCCGTCCATGTCTGGAAGATTAAGATCGAGGAGCACCACATCCGCCCTTACAGCCATGAGCTGTTGGATACCCTCGAAGCCTGAAGTGGCCTCAAACGTAGTCCATCCCTTACTGCCGAGCGCGATTGTGAGCAATTTGCGGATTTGAGGTTCGTCGTCTATAACGAGTACACGCATTGATTTCCTCTACAAATCTGTGCACTGAATAATCTCAGGATATTTCAACGCAATTGGGAATTATTATCTCCACAAGAAAACCTGTGGTATCGCGTCGCGCCACCATGCTTCCCCCGTGAGCTGTCACAATACCCTGACATATAGGCAAACCCAGGCCCACTCCGCCCGGTTTGTCACCAGGCACTTTGCGAAACTTGACAAAAGGTGACTGCATTCGTTCGCTGCTGAATCCCGGACCCTCATCATGAACGATAATCGACAGGTTCTTGCCTTGTGGCTCCTGTGGCGCCATCGCCAATTCAATAATGCCGCCAGGGACAGAATATTTTGCTGCATTCTCGAGCAGGATACCAGTGGCCCGGGCTATCAGAACTGCATCAATATTGTACTCTACTATCTCATTAGCTTGAAAAGGAATTATCTGAAGGGGATGGTCATTCTCTTTCCCCTTGAACGCGTTCGTTATCATAGCCAAAAGTTCGGCGTGTTCGATTGGTTCCAGTTTCAGAGTGAGCCTGCCTGACTCGATTCTACCAATGGAAAGAAAATCTTCTACGGTTTGATTCAGTTTTTTTGCCGCATTGAACGATTGTTCCAAGAGTTCTTTTTGCTGTACGCCCGGAATGGAATCAGTGCTGTCCGCAAGCACACTTAAGGACCCTAAGATGGTCGTGAGTGGCGTCTTAAGTTCGTGGGAAACCGAATCGAAAAGCACCTTTGCAAGCCTTTCGGATTCCAACTCCAGCGCTGCCTGCTGGTTTCTTTTCTGTGACTGTGTTCTTTCGATAACCAGGGCGAGGCTTCGACCGATGGCTGCAATGAGTTCATCATCCTCTTCTACTTCGCTTTTCGATGAGGTTCTTGCATATACAATCACAGCAACAACTTGTTGCCCAGAGGATGCAGGTACGAAACGAAAATGCAATTTGGATTTGGCGCTTACGACGCTTAGAGGGTAGTCGTTTACAAGATAGTCGTTTACCTTGCCCGACAGGATGACTTGTCGACATTCTTCTTTTAGTCGCTGCACATTTATGTTGGGAATGGAATTTTCTTTTGCCACTGCATCAGCCACTCCATCGGCAGCGTATAGTGTCTCTTCCTGTTCGATCCGTGGGTCGGATGGTACAAAGACGATAGCGGTGGACTTTGTGTAACTCTGTACCAGTTCCGCCGTGACACTTGCGGCTTCTTGTACTGAATTCGCTTTGGCAAGGGAATTGGCGGCGGCGAGAAGCAAGGTAGTGGACTGGTCCTTTTTTTCAAGCAGTTTTTCGCGGGTACGAAGTCCGGAAGATAAAGCACCCGAAACCCAAGCAACAATGAAATATAGAACGAATATGAAGATGTCTTCTATGGAAGTTATCGCAAATGAGTAATGAGGAGGTAAGAAAAAAAAGTTGTAGGCGAGGGCGGAAATGACGGCAAAAATAGCTATCGGTCCCGGTGCCGAGACAGTAGACAATAGTAAGACCACCGTCAAGTACATAATGGGGACGCTTCTGGTTCCCAGATATTTGGAAAGAAGAGCGCATGCGGCCGTTACTGCCACAAAGGCAAAGCATAGAAGAAGATATTGATGTAAGGGAGCCCTAAAATATCGGCGCAGAGAAGCAAACGTCAAATCCGGTGGGTTTTCGCCTGTGTCGCTTATCACAACCACGTCGAGGGGGCTAGCCTCGTGGAGAATGCGATCCGACAGTGTTGTATGGTGAGGTATCGGCCCTAGGCGTGAAAGCCCCGATCGCCCGATAACAAGGGTGGAAGCGCCATGAGCCAAGGCCGTGGAAACCAGGCCTTGGACTGGGTCGGGGCTCACGGCGACCACAACTTCGCCGCCCAACGAGCGCAAGAGGTCAAGATTGTTATCTAGCCGCTCTTTATCTTCTCTGGCCGGTGTCGCTCCCGCGTCTATATGTATGCCTAGCAGGCTGGCGTCGGTCGAACGGGCCAGTTCGTATGCTTTTTTGACAAGGCGAGCAGAATTCGGCGCACTCGTTATTCCAATAGCTACACACTTTTTCTCGTTGCGGGCAAGCCTTGTTGTATCAGCCTGAGTCATTACTCCCTCGAACGTTTAAGTAAGAGTTGCCTTTCCCTGTAACGCCAGAAACCCACACTCAGAATAGACGCTACACCTAGAGTGATTCCCCACCACAGGCGGTCACGTTGAATTGGATGCAAGACCTTTGTTCCTTCCTCTAGTATAGCAGCATAGTCGGCATGGATGTCGAGATCTCCACCGTGGTCTTGGCAGGCCCGATGCATGATTCCATGTATCTCAACTTTGTCGCCTTTTGCAAAATATTGACCAGTAAACCTGATATTAGGGACTAGGCTCTTAGGCAACCAGATTCCTATTGCGGAGTCTCCGTCGAGCACGTTGATCCAAACGTAGCCGCCTCGAGCCATTATGTCGCCAATAACCTCGCCTTCGAATTCGACTCTTTTGCCGTCCCACTTTGCAGCATCATCGATAAGTTGGTCGGCGGTAACCAAGGGTAAAGTATCATCTTGAGCGAATACGGGGAACAGGCAGCCAATGATAAAAAACTGAATCAGAAAAAAAGCAAAGGCTCGTGCCTTTTTGTGTGGTCTTGCGCAGTTGTTCATGTAGTTCATGGAATTGCTCATAACGACGCTTCCTTGGCTCGCTTACGCTTGTTTCCTGTGAAAAACGAACCAAAGAAACCGATTGATGCCAGGATAGCCATGAACTCCAATCGGCCAGCCCACATGTTGAAAATGTAGATCAATTTTAGGTAAACGGGCATAGATGACGAAGTTACTCCTGTGGAAAGCCCCACGTTGCCCGTCGCCGAGGCGGACTCGAACGCCGATTGAATCACAGGATAACCGGCCATGCAGCCAGCTACGGTGGCGACGGCAAAAATGAAGACATACATGAGGACAATGAGACCTGCACTATGTACCTGTGAATCGCTGAGCGTCCGCGTTCCGTGATAGCTATACTTTTCATTTACGACAGCGTTACTAGGATGCAGAAGACGCTTTGCATCCTGCACGATGGCCTTGAACAGAATACCGACTCTCATGCCCTTAAACCCGCCCGCTGTCGAGCACGCACTGCCGCCAATCATCTGCGCAATAATTATGGCAAGAAGGGCGACATCTCCCCACTCTTTAGCTAATTGTCCCGGGTAGACCGTCATAAAGCCGGTTGTTGTGTGGGCAGAGGCGAGATGATAGAACCCTTTGCGGACTAGAGCCATCAGGCTTGGATAAACGTTGAACTTTTGCAGACCCCAGCTCATAAAAAAGGTGAGGACACAAAGGGTCGTTATCATCGATCTGGTTTCCAGGTTTCTCCAGATTTCTTTGCGGTCGCCCTTGATTGCCGCGTCATGGAGAGCGAAGTTAAGGGATCCTATGATAAAAATAACAAAGGAAACCGCTTCTATTGCGGTACTGTGGTAATACAGTACATTCTGTGACATTGGTGCAAATCCACCAGTGCTCCAGGCGGCCATAAAGATCCAGACCCCGTGGAAAAATGCCCGACCGACGCTCAGTCCTTCGAAGATACCGGTCATCATTAGCGCAACTGTTCCGACAACAAGGTAGAGGAGGCTGATCTTCCAAATCGATTTTGCGGTGTGGGTTACGCTGGGGAAGAGCCGCTCGTCTTTACCTTCGCCAACGTAGAAACTATAGCCAGTCCCTGAATTATCGTAAAAGATTGCCAAAGCGAGAACGACAATGCCCTGACCCCCTACATAGGTGAGTAAATGGCGCCACATATTGAGGCTGTCCGACACGTGATCCAGATCTTGAATCAAAACAAGCCCTGTGGTCGTTAGCCCGCTCATCATATCGAACATGCAATCGACGTAGGAGGAATAGTGGCCAGACAGCCAGTAAGGCAAGGCAAAAATCGCGATCGAAAAAATCCATACGATGCCAGACGTCACCATACCGTGCGTCCAGCTTGGTTTACGGTTTGTAACACAAACTGTACACAGGAGGGAGCCTATCGTCATTGCAAAACCAAAACTTATGATAAAATCAAGCGCGGATGCATACTCGCCACGGAACAGAGCCACTACAAAAGGGACGAAATACAAGAAGGCTTCGCCGATTATCACCTTGCCCGAATAGTACAAAACGATCTTCAAGTCGTCGAGTTTTCTTTTGTCGCGCATAGTTGTGGTGTCTAGAACGAGAACTTGAATTGAAAGACCAAGGCGCAGATCAATACGCACAGAGCGCCTAGTGCGAGTGAAAAAATAACCTCTGCGACGACGCCGCGAAAGACTAAGGCGGTCTTCTTGGTCGGGGTCAACTGTCGCATGTGCTGTGCTTCCATTCTCATGATTTTGTCCCCAACAGGCTCTCTTTGAGCGCTTTCGTTGCGGTACGTTTCGTGAGCGCATAGACGGTGTCGTTTTCCTGCAATGTCGTATTGCCGCGTGGAAAGGTAATCTCGTCGTTGCGGAGGATCGCGATAAGTAAGCAATCACCAGGAAAGGCAATCTCGGATACCAGCTTGCCTGCTACAGGCGATGTTCCGTTTAGTTTTACTTCTGCCAATTCCACATCGCCCTTGTCGAATATCGAGGTGAGTTTCAGTCCGTTGGACGGCAAAACACTACTGATGGTACGCGCCGCAAGGGTCGCCGTATTTACGGTCGCATCGATTCCCAACATCCTGAACAGCTTTTCGTTTCCAGGGTCGATCACGCGCGCTATGGTCTGACCCACGTGGAATCGTTCTTTGGCCATTTGGCAGGCCACAATGTTGTCGGCATCGCTGCTCATCATTGCTGCAAAATAGGCAGCGCCAAGCGTACCGGCATCTCTGAGAACGTTTAAGTCCGTTCCGTTTCCGCAAAGAACTTTAGTGTCGAGGCTTTCGGCCACTTGGGCTCCTCTTTGTCTGTCCTGCTCAATAATGGCAACTTCATAACCTGCATTGATGAGCATTTTGGCAAGTTGGAAGCCAATTTTCCCTGCACCTGCAATGATTATGCGCTCCATACCATTTCCTGCTTTTCCGGTTTTTTGGAAATGACAATACTGTCATTGGCCCGCACCACCTCATGACGGGCCACTCGGGTTACCCGCCCATTCTTCAGAAGGCCGACAACATAAACGTCCTTTGGCAAAGGAAGCCGGGAAATGGGGAGCCCTATCCATTCCTCTTGAGGATGGATGCAGATAAGCGAATGATCCAGATTGTCTTCGAAAGAATCAAAACGGTCATTTTGAATCATTTCGAGTACCTGATTGACACCTGTCGTCGTTGGACAAACCGTGTCCAAGCCCAAACTATGATAGAATTTTTCACAATTTGGGTCTGCGATTCTGGCGATGGCCTTGGGCACGCCATAGACTTTGCGTGCCGCCTGAACACATATTGCGTTGATGTTGTCGTCGGCTGTTACGGCAATAAACAGGTCCGTGTGTTTGATACCCGAGTGTTCAAGGACGTACATATCCATAGGGTCACCATCGACAATCAAACCGTCAAAATTGTCGACGAACTTTTGCGGGTCAAGGCCATCATCAATTATAACGACATCCTCATGCCTGGATGAAAGGGCACGAGCAAGCCCGAAGCCCAGCCTTCCACTCCCAACAATCATAATGAACACAAAAACCCTCCATTTTGCCTCAGAGAGGTGAAAAACGCGTTATTATAGGCAAAATGGCCAAGATGATTGTGTTAAGATTCTTGTGGAAATAGTTAAGAAAAAATTAAGATTATCACCATAGCCGCCATTACTCCGGTTGCCTCTGCTTCACAGACAGCGGCTACTTCTTTAAGAGAGCGGCTACTTCAGCATTGTCACCTTAGGGTCCTTTTCATTTATGGTCACCTCGATTTTCGTGCCAGTGTTGACCCCAATGTAGTCCTTTGCTGCTGCGAGCATATAGGGCATGGCGTACCGCAAATCGTCGCTTGAGCCTCTGCTCGTTATAATTGTGGACCAAAGTTGTCTTTCTTGATTGTTCTCCCGAAGCGATTTGAGGTCGAAAGCCTCGATTTTGCAGTACCGGAAATAGGTCGTATAGTTCTGGTACTCCGTTTTTGAGCCAATTATGCCATAAATGGGACTGTAGTGCTGGAATGGTGGTCGCGAAGGAGGAGTGCCAGGGCTAGGTGGCGGGGCCGGATGGCTTGGCGTGATGGTCACGCCTATCTGTCCGTAGATTGGCACGCTATATGCATAGGTATGAGTCTCCGGGTCTCCGACGCCATAGGTCATATACACGATGATGTTAGCTTCTTCCGAGGAAGCTACTTCTCTATATCCTTTTTCTGCAAGGATTTTCTGTAGATAGCCTGCATATTCCCTGAACCTGAGGTCGTCGGTACCAACATCCTGGTCCGTGGGTACCGCAATATAGGTCTTTTCTGCACTATAGACATTGCTGCCAATACTGTCTATCTGTACTCTGAAGTTCTTTGTGGTTGTACAGGAAGAGGCCAGAACGATGGCAACAAGTGCCACACATATGGACAAGGTAGTTTTTGTCATCTTTCTTCTCCCTTCAGATTTTTTCCCGCCTAAGGAAAAGACCAATTCTAAAAACAAACTTATCGAAATTACTGTAACAGAAGTGTCTCTGCAACGACTTTGACCTCAAACAAAATAAAGCGAAGAGAGTAAACTCAATTGTGGAAAACACAACCACAGGGACTCACAGAATCAATTGTTGCTCCAACACAGCGTTGACGTTGTTGGTAGTAAGGTCGTACCAACTGCCCGTGATAGCGTCAACCAGGATAGGCACGAGACCAACGAGTGCATCTAGGACAATCCAGCCCGCACCAATTTGGTTGTCTATCTGTACAACCTTGCTTCTATAGCCTTCTTTCCGAAACTCGATGGTATAGGTGCCTTTCGATGTCAAGTTGAGTCTGATTGGTGTTATCCCCGCAAAGACTCCATTGACATAGACCTCTGCAGAATCTGGTTTGGATGAGAGGTATACGGGTTCCTTATCGCCCTTAATAATTGTCGCGCACCCCAAAAGAACAAGAACCAATATCGACGAGATTATGGCCATCAAGGTCCTGTTAATGGCATGTTTCATAAAGTTTTCCTCGATATCGAGTTCTTTGTTTGGGTCCATTCTGGTGTCCTGTACTTATAGTACTGCACGCTGCAGTATGAGCGCAAGCAAGGTCTCAAGGAGGTCTCTTAGGAGGATGAATTCAAGGTGGTCTGTGTTGCGTGGTCTGTGTTGCGCGGCGAGAGCAGCCCATGAGAAAGGGCACATTTCCTGATTAATTTGTTGACAACTGCATTTTTTCGACTTAAAAATAATGATAAGGCAGGGCATTAGATGTTGCGACTCAAGAAGGTGTTTTGCGTGGCAATACTGTTGGTGGTAGTGTCCACTGCATATGTAAATTCCGAAGAGAATGGTTTTTGGTCGGACACCTTTTTGGGTGTAAGTTGGGACCTTGGTGGATCCTTTGTTGATAAGGCAGTGAATTTCGACGACATGCGGATTGATGACTTGTCGCTTTTTTTCACGTATGGGAGGAGGAATTTTACGAGTGTTTTCCCCCTACGTGCAAGACTTGGAATTGGGTGGTGGAAGGGGCAGCCGTGGGCTGCCTCTCTGGGGTTTGAGATCCCTGTATATGAACAGATTTCAGAGTCACAGGCGAAGCATTTTGGCGTTTATCTTTTTGGAGATGGGCACTTTCGCTTTCCTGTCAGCGAAAACCGGTTTTCTTTCGAACCTTCGTTGCGTTTGCTCCTCCCTTTGACTGGCGCTGGAGGAATTGCAATTGGTGTCGGTTACGATACCGCATTGGGCCCAACCTGGCATGTAGAGTTGATGAACGGGGCTTATATAGTGCAATGAAGTGTGGCCGGAGAAGCAGTAGGGTACCAGACAAGAAACGGTGAAATTTTATTTTGGCAGCAGCATCCCTTCGGGATTTTGATTTCGTAACGTCATTTACAAGGAGTCTAGCATGAAGAGGAGAATTCCTGCGCTGTTTCTTTTGATTCTCGTGATTTCGCTGGTCTTGGGTTCCTGCTCAACAACCTTCAAATCGTCCAACGGTAAACTCTCTTATGGCACATTCAACGGAACCAAGAAGGGTTCTTTCACTACGCCAAAAACTAACATGTTAAGTCTGATTGCGCCCTATGTATTGCCTATCACTAAACCGAACCAGGGGTTGAACGATTTAATAGATCCGGAGCTTGCAAAACTGGGTGCAAATGCCGCTCAAAATATTGAGATTCAATATGGTTTTGATTTCCTGGGTGTATTGGTACAGAGTCTTACAGGTGGATTGCTCCGCTGGGAGTATATAACAGTTTCTGGAGATGCTATTGCTCAATGAGTAGTGGTAGGGATGCGCTGCAAGAAAAGGCTGCTGTGAGGTCAGGCAGCCTTTTTTAGTATGTTGCACGCCTCCTTGGTGTCTTTTGAGCTAGTCGGGGACCAGAATAAGAAAGCGTGGGGAGTCTTTACACACGCTATGGCTGATGAGTATAGTTTTTGTAGCAACTGCCGGAATTCATGGTTCTTAGAGCACGATTTTTAAGCAAAGAAACACGATTACACAATCTCGAAGAAACCTGGCATTTCGGGAGGATCATGTTCTTTTTCTGTGACAGGAGAGAAGCTATGACTAAAGAGCAAGTTAAAAAGGTGGCCACTGAAAAGGGGATTGCAGTGGGCAACAAACTCAAGAAAGAAGAAATTGTCCGTCTTGTTCAGAAATCCGAAGGCAACGATCAGTGCTTTATGACCGGTAAGGCCGCGACCTGTGGACAGGCCGACTGTCTGTGGCGTCCGGATTGCAAATAAGCGAGCGATAAGCGTCGTTTTCATTATTCAGTGCCGTGGCGGTTGTGACGCCACGTTCTCCAGATTGTAAGCTCTTTGCTATCTATGACCTCATTGCTATCCGCTTAGGCCAAAAGCGGTACCGAAAAAGCCACTTCCAGAAAGGGTCATAGTACCAAGAGTCCCTGACCACTGGTAAAAGCTGATCTCGTAAGGGTAAATGCTAATGTCCCGTGCAGTGCTACCAGCAGCGCAGGTCAACGATGGCAAGAGCCCGCCCCGTCCAGTTGGTTGGACGGTCTGCAGGTTCAGCGTCGTGAACCGGTATTTTGGGTCGATACTCTCGTTAGTCCCGGAAAGAACGAGCGCCTTTGTAAAATTTGAAAAGATGTTGTTGAAAGCGTCGTTGGTGGCGGCTTCCACGGCGGCGATACCTATTTTATCGGTAGAACACAAGTTCCTAATGGCTGTGTCTCCATATTGATCAATAAGATAACGAATAAAAACAGCTCCATAACCGTAATTGTCATTTGTCCAATAGGTCAGGGACAGGCCGCGCCAGTCTCTGTGCTCAGACCCTGGAACCAGAAAGCTATTTATCCAATCGAGGTGGTTTTCAGTGTAGCCGTTATAGTACTCAGCAGCCTGTGAAAGCGCCTCATTGAGCCAGGTGTAAGTACTTGTAACATGGCGATTGTAATGTTCGTCGAAATAGATCATATGCTGAAGTTCGTGCGCGAACGTGGCTTTTAGTATGTTTCCGTTGGTCCCCTGGTAGTGTGGATCTGTGGTGACGTAAATGATGTCGCCTTCATTGGAAGTGGTAAAGCGGCTACTTGGGTATTTGTCCTGAGGGTTAAAGTAACCAAGAAGACCGTTAGCCAACTCTTGAGAAAACACCACAATGATTTTACCATTTCCGTCTACGTCGTTTTCATGACCGAACTTGTGTCGATCGACGCCCACAATAGCGTCCATCGCCTCCGCATAGCCATATCTTAACAAGTAGTCGTTGACGTTGGAAATATCTCTGGTATCTGAAAAGAAATACGCGCTGGCGGAGACCGCAACACACACCGTATCAATCAGCATGAGTGGCGATGTCGATACAATGTGAACATTATCCCATTCTGTTCCAACATCAATTTGAGACGGAGCGGCCATGGGACCCTTCTCCTTTGCACCCGAAAGCTGCCTTACCCCGCTTGCGAGCACATCATTTTCTGCCTGCCGTATCTTCTCGTCGCTTTTCACTTGGCCATCGCCGAAGGCTCTTGGCAAACCATAAGCCTTTGATCTTTTCTGTGTTTCAACGCCCGTCTCAGCCATTGGCGCAAGCGAGGTTGTCGGGCCTGCGGTAGAGCTAAGCGTGAAACTTTTTCTTAGGGAATCAGTACGAATATTGCCTTCACTGCGATGGTCTGGTTTAGTGGATACAAGTGTGTAGACGTTTGAGCCATTCAGACTTGCCAAAGAAACTTGCGTACCGCAGACGAGAGGCTCAAGATCAGAATAGTATTTAATCCATTTAGCATAAAGAGTTATGTTTGAGTTCTTGATGACTAGGGAGGCGCTTTGATCGTAATCGGTTCCTTTACCGTCACTTCTTGTATTCCAGCCGCCAAAAACAAAGCCTGTCTTGGCCAGGTTCTCTGAATTACCTAAGACCGTCGCAATCTCGCCTTCGACATAGCGATGGTTGTCTACAGGTGGAGTGCCGCTCGTGTTGTCATTCCCGTTGTAGCGGACTGAATAGGAAGGCGGACCTAGTACGCAGGCGGCCAGGCTGAGTAGAATGCTGAACATAACGCCCAGCAGAAGACAGGTCAGAAAAGCTGCTTTTCCCCACCGGCTTTGCACGACCAGCTCCTTCGGCTTGATGCCTGGTGTCTACATTTAGGACGATGTTCCGCTTGGATCAACGTTCCTGACCAGCAATCACATCGATAATCTTGCGTTCGACACTCATATTCTCGTTCAATCGTGATACAGAAATCAACACATGCCGCAGGCCGCGCGGTGCTTCCTTGGTAAGAAACTCGGCGTCTCCGGGGTAGGGTTTCCCATCTTCACCGACGGCTTTGAACTGCAAGGATTCTCTAATGGCTGCGGCAATTGCATCGTATGGCAATCCATAGTGGGCGGCCAGGAGCACAGCCCCCACAAGTCTGTCCTCCCGATCGAGCTTGCGGTACAAGTCCCGACCTACCCTAAAGACCGTATCACCCAAGGCCCTGTTCTGGAATCGATCCAGTAGATTGACGATGTGCTCCTCGAGCGCCGCCGGCTTCATATCGTTGGGGTATGCAGCTACCAGAGCTGCAGCAGACTCGCGCATGGCGCTTTGTACAAGCCCAAAAACCTTGGGGTCCTCTAAGGCTTCCCAAATGTAGGTCACCTTTGGGTTGTTCGCATAACCAAGATACGCCGTTGCTGCATGGCCCATATTGTGGACAAACAATTTACGATCCACGTAGGCCTTGATATTGTCTACCGGGTTCAAGGTATCGATGTTGGGTAAGGGCCCCAAGAAACCATGGCGATCGACGATGAGCTCGTTATATTCCTCAGAAAAGACCCACAAGGGGTCTTTCTGGATGTCTTCGGCCCGCATAATCGGGACCATTTTGCCAATCGACGTTTCCACCAATCCGACGAGCCCGGAAAGCGGAAAATCCTGTGGCAAAAGCGCTCCCAGCGACTCCCGAAAAAAAGCTGCACCATTATGGATATTCTCTGCAATAATTATATCGATAGGCTTTCCTGGAAATAATCTTTCCCGCAGGACGATACCTTGTGCCAGATTTGGAAATATGAACGGCAGGGCATTTTTCCCAACACTCGTGGCAACATAGTCAGCGTTAGCAACAGCATGAGCTACAGCCGATGCATCTCTAGCGTTGATCGCCCGCACATTCTTAATGGTGATTATCTCATCGGTCTGATCGTTCCGCTTGACCACAAGGCGGTAGCTGTGTCGCTCATTGAGGAGTTCGACAATTCTGTCTACTACGTCTACAAAAACAACCTCAAAACCATTTCTGGCAAAAAGTTGGCCAATAAATGAGCGGCCGATATTCCCGGCGCCAAATTGCACAAGGGTCTTCATTGGTTTCTCCCAAAGTTTCCCCTAAAGTTTCTCCCAATCTGTTGTTCGTAAAGATCGTAGTAATGAGCTATTTTCTCGCGTTTTTCACCAGGAGTTCGCTCCAGATAGGTGCCACCAACGTAAAAACAGGAAAAACCGCCAGAAGCCACAGCCCAGGAGCAGGCTTCAATGAGATCAAGCTTACCTATGGGTACGCCCGCCTCGAGTTGTTCTGCCATTGAAGCAAGGATTCCTCCCACAAAGTTGTCGCCGCACCCGGTCGTGTCGCCTTTAGGTACTTGGGTGTTGAGGATGTCTTGCCTAACAGATTCGGACACGGGCAGGTTTTGTATCTCGAGTTTACTAAAGAGATTCCCCTTTGAGTAAAAATAAATATCGCGGGAACCATCTGTCACCACCGCCGCCTCAGTACCTTTGCTCGCAAAATAAGCTAGAGCATTTGGAATCGAAATTTCTCCGCTCAATCTAAATGCCTCTTCTTTATCCGTGATAAGCAAATCCGTGGCCATGTAGCTTGTGTCATCTTCACCTAGCGGCCAACGACCAGTGGCATTCTTTGCCTGGTTTCTGTAGTCATATACCGTATTCACCACAACAATGCTGCCAGCCTCTCTGCTCCGTCGGGTGAGCGATGCAAGGTGATCGTGGATATCTGGAACCAGGGCGGTACCGCCGAATGTGACTATGTTAGTGTCAAAAAAGGAATCTGGAAGATCGGCAGGCCCGTAATGCAAGACAGCCCCCATACTGTTGATGAAGGTACGCTCACCATGACCGTTATCGGCATTTGGATCAGAAATAACTACGGTAAAAGGAGTTACTCCTTCAACCTCTCTGTACTCTGACACGTCGAGAGGTGTTTGTGCCAGAATCTCCAAGAGCTCATCTGCCGTCTCGTCGTGTCCATGGCCACCAAAAAAGGCAACCTTAAAGCCTCCATTCTGGGCGCCTTCAAGGAGCTGTGCCGCATTGATCAGGGACACAATAGACGGCCCGCCCACATTCGCCTTGTCAGGCTTCTTCCCTCCTGTCGCCTCATTCAGGAAGTTGTGGAAAGATTCATTCAGAAACCGCTCCAGATCTTCCACAAAAACGAGTTTTCCTGGAGAGAGCCCGCCGTCGCCTGGTGTTTTTGACATAGCTCGCCTTAGAGGTGGAGAAGATAAATCGATATCCGTATAGAGGTAATCCATCAGCGAACATCCGGTTCCGTGGATAGTGATCATGTTGAATTCCTTCTTGTGTTCTGGAATTTGGACATTCTAATGCAAATGATACACCATGCAGAAGTCAGCAGTACATGATAGAATGATGCCCTAAGTATGAAATTCAATCGATTGCACTGGTGGATTCTGTCCATTATCGTCTTCGCGGTGGCACTTGCGGGCGCGCTGGCGTTCAATGTGGCGCTCGTCAACCGAAGCCGTACCGCCCTGGCTTCTACAGTGTTGCGTAACCCGGCCGACATCAAGACGGCGCGGTTCCATCTGGTGGCGATTTTACCGGACACGACGGATCCTTTTTTTGCTCAACTTGAAGATGCATTAAGGGAAGAAGCCGAACACCAAAATGCCGCGTTGCAGGTTTTTTTGTTCCCACAAGTCGTTGCGGGCGAGGAAGGCACAACGCTCGCCGAGATCAGGCGCTGGTTCGATATCGCTATGAGAAGCAAAGTCGACGGTATCGTGCTCTTCAGGTCGGCGGGCCTCGATATTCGAGACATGGCCGAAGAGGCTGCTGCGGCAAATATTCCTTTCGTTCCAGTCGCAATTGACGAACCGAAAAGCTGGAAATACTCGAGCGTTGCAGGCGATTCAGGCCGGCAGGGCAAAGAAGCGGGCACTTTGGCGCTTGGCTTGCTCGGGGCGTCCGCACGCATTGGCGTCATTCTGTCTGCGGATACTTCTCAAGGTTTTAGTTATGACGAGGAACCCTTTTATCGAGGTGTGGAAGAGGCTACAAGAGCCAAGCCGGGGACGCGCATCGTGGCTGCGGTACGCGAAGAAGAGAGTATCTTGGGTGGAGAAGATGCCTGTGCCCGCATGTTGGCCGACCATCCCGACATCAATGCCATTTTGTGCATCGATGCGAAGGCGACAATTGGTGCCGCGCAAGTAATAATCGACCGCGGAGTCGTGGGACAGATTGTGATTATTGGCTCAGACGAAAACGACGAAGTGAAACGCCTTATAGAGAAAGGCGTTGTACACGCAAGCATTGTGCGCGACGCCGCTATGATGGGCAAGGTGAGCGTGGCGCTTGCAATTGGACAGCGAACAGGAATGCGCGGGCAAGAAAGAATTTCTGTCGGATTTAAGATAATTCCGCAGCGAGGAGGCGAGCTATGACGGCGCCTCGTTGGAATAAAGGCCTTTGGAACAAAGGCCTTCGCAACCGGATCATCGCCAATTCGGTAGTGATTCTGCTCGTCCTTGTCGTTGCAACATCCTACACCGCCGTGGCCTCGTTGGATCTGACGCGGAGCATCGAACTCTTGTTCCGTAATTCCGTGTCTATGGAACAAATAAGGACAACGCTGCGGGAAACGCAAGAAAATTTGACGGGCTATCTTTCCGCAAAAAACTCTGAGTCGCTCAAAGATTTTATACGCAACTCAACCTTGTTGTCAGATATGAGCGGTAAGCTGAACAAGGAGAATAAAACCGACGAGGCCTTGCTGCTGGAAAAGGACCTTACCTGCCTCATCGACAGCTACCTTACTAGTGCCGAAGGTGCCGTACAGGCAAAACGCGGCCGTAACGTCGCTCAGTATGTCAGTTTGTACGAAGATGCGCGGCACACTGCCTCGCTTATCGATTTTTTGAGCGGCAAAATGGATTCGATCTATTTGGGCCAGTCGCTCAACGGGTTTGCGGCATTTAAAACGAACATTGGACTCGCCATAATTTCAAACGGCGTGCTGTTGCTGGTGGCATTCCTGCTGTCTTTGGTGCTGGTCGCCCGTTACTCGTACACGATTACGGAGCCCCTTACCAAGCTGTCGCTTGCGGCGGATGCAGTTGCCCGCGGCGAGTACGATCATCCTTTGCCGCCCTACGAGCGCGACGACGAAATCCGCACACTGCACGACGCTTTTGACCACATGCAGTTCAGTATCCAGGAGGCCTTTGCAGAACTTAAGCGCAAGGCAGAGTTGGAGCGCTCGCTCATGGAAGAGCGGATGCGCGTCTTGACCTACCAGCACCGGCTTAAAGATGCTGAACTCTTGGCGCTGCAGACGCAGATAAATCCGCATTTCTTATACAATACTCTTGCCGCAGGCTGGCAACTCGCGTTGGCGGAAGGCAACGAAAGAACTGCTGAATTCTTGGAAAAACTTGCAGCATTTATCCGTTATACCCTCAAGCCTTCTACACGTTTTGTGCTCGTTTCGGAGGAAATAGAGTGTGTACGTCAGTATATCTGGCTCCTAAAGATGCGTTTTGGCGAGCGTTACCGCTTTAGAATCGAGGCACAAGACGAGGTTCTGGGTTACGAAACACCGGCGCTTATTCTGCAGCCACTTGTGGAGAACGCGGTCGTTCACGGCTTTAAAGACTATGAGGAGGGGGGCGAGATTATTGTCTCTGCCCGGCTGGAAGGAGACAGCATTAGGCTCTCTGTAAGCGACTCCGGCAAGGGAATGGGAAAGGAAGAGATTGCCATAGCCTTGGCAGCGGCAGATCTTGAGGATACCACGCCTCAGCATGGGATCGGGCTTCATAACGTGGTGCGCCGCGTCGCTTTGGCTACCGCTGAGCAAGGAAAGGTCGAGATCCAAAGCGAACTGGGCCACGGGACAAGGGTTACGATTATTCTGCCGATAGGCATCAAAGGGTTGAATCAGTGAAACGGGTTCTCATTGTGGACGACGAACTGCCAATCATCAATGGGCTGCAAATGCTCATTAAGCGCTATTTTCAGTCACAATATACAGTTGTTGGTACCGCTCAGTCGGGAAGAGAAGCGATAGAAAAAAGCAAGCTGCTTGCCCCCGATATTGTGCTCATGGACGTTCAGATGCCCGGGCTCAGTGGATTGGATGCCATCCGTGCTTTGTCCGAACAGGGTGGGGCCAAGGC
>JAFIHQ010000103.1 GCA_017849315.1 Treponema sp. | reverse complement strand
GATGTCAGGCGCTATTGGAAGGGAGTACCCGACTCGGCCCGACACCTTGCGACGCGTATCACTGGGTCCAGCGACCTCTACTTGCGCGACGGCCGCAAGCCTTTCCATTCCATCAATTTTGTCACCGCTCACGACGGTTTTACACTTAATGACCTTGTAAGTTACGAACAAAAAAGCAATTGGGAGAACGGCGAGGACAACCGCGATGGCGCCGATGTCAACTGGTCGTACAATTACGGCATCGAAGGCGAGTCCACGGATCCTGATGTTGAAGCGGCCCGAAATAAACAGGTAAAGAACTACCTTGCCACGCTGCTTTTGTCCGTTGGCACGCCGATGCTTCTTGGAGGCGATGAATTCAGGCGCACCCAACGGGGTAACAACAACGCTTATTGTCAGGACAACGAAATAAGCTGGTATGACTGGAATTACTTACGACTCCATGCCGATGTCTGGAGGTTTTGCAGAGAGCTCATTCATTTTAGAAAACAGCACCCCGCCCTCAGGCGCCAGGAGTTTTTTACAGGAAAGAACAGTGGCAGCGACCAGCCGGATATAGTCTGGCTCGACGAGCACAAGAAGCCCCAGGCCTGGTCGCCGTCGAGCTTAACGCTTGCCGCACTCGTTGATGGCTCTATTGCGGCGGACAGCAGCTTCTACTACATGTTTAATGCCTCGAGTAGCGCTGTAGAATTCCTGTTGCCTACCGCCCCGGGGGCCAAAACCTGGCACAGAGTTGTGGACACTGCAGACGAAAGTCCCAACGATATCGTAGGCGTGCCACCGTATGCGCCGCTGTCGACTCAAAAATCATACCTGAGCGCAGCTTCCAGCTTCGTTTTCCTTGTCGCGATTTAGCTCAGATTAAGGCCGAATTCCTCCGCTTACGAGTCTACACGTTTCAAACTCGATTCAGTTGCCATAGCTCAGGAATGCTTAGTATATTCTTTTAATAGAATTATGAAGCGTAAGACAGTACCGCAGACCGTTCAGCTGCTCAATCGTGGAATTAAGGCTCTAGGGCAGCACAGGCCAGATAAGGCAGTCAACTTTTTCCGTTCTGCCACAGAAAGTGTTGAAGCAACAAAGCCTGTTGAATTGGCGAAGACTCTTTATTGGCTGGCAGTGGCCCTGCAACAGATGGGGCAAAGCGATCTTGCGCTCAAAAGTCTTGCTTCCGCCCAAAAGCTGCAACGGCGTGGTTACGCCAGAAAGTTGTATGTCCGAGCCACCAATCAGTATGGAATGTTGAAGCGCTCGTGTCAGGACTTGGACGATTTCTTTGCCTTTATGCACTTACAGCTTGCAAAGTATTTGAGTAAGAGACCGGGGCATCGCTTTACTTCTCTTGAAGAGCACGAGGCAGTTATGGCCACTTTGTTCGATGCGTGGAAATCCATCCAAAGCTCGGGCTTTCTCGAAGGTCAGACGTGTGCTGAGAAAGTCCTATACTTCAGGAATCTGCGGCTTGCTTTTCCGGTAGTAAATGAAGGAATGCGAGTAAGACCCCGCTGCACAAGAGGAGCAGAGAACTTCGACGGAAGTGCGAGTAGCAGGTCAAATTCTGTTGAAGAGGTGCTTTCAGGGCCCTGCCCATGCGGATCTGGATTGCCCTATCTGCAGTGTTGTGGAAGGATTAAGTCCGTACGGGAAATGAGGTAGTGTTAGGCGGCCTCGCTGGCTTTTGACTCGGTTTGTTTTTGAAATATTGATGCGCAACTGTGTAATAATGATACAATTCTGACTTCTTTCGTTCCTGCTATGTCATTTTGACACAGGGCTCAGCATGTCTGGACTCGCAGTTGGGCCCTTAGGGGTTAGCATTTGTGAGAATCTCTGTCTAAGTGAAAATGAGATGTTATTCTGTGCTGTCTTTAAATATTTATATTAACAATATTTAACTTGTATTTTCCTGTTTGTGCACGATTATTGTAACATTTGGCACGGTTCTTGCTTTACTATATGCAGAAAAGGAGTGACAGCTATGGTAAGCAAAAAAGTAAGAACCGATGACATGTTAGACACGAGCGCCTCTGATGAAAATGTTCTTTCAATGTACCTAAAAGAGATAAATCGTATCCCGCTGCTCACAAGAGAGCAGGAGAATGAATATGCTGCCAGGGCCGCGAAAGGCGACAAAGAAGCAAAAGAGATTCTTATAAAGTCCAACCTGCGTTTTGTGGTAAACGTTGCAAAAAAATATCAAAACCAGGGTCTTCCTCTTTCTGACCTGATTTCTGAAGGTAACATCGGGCTTATGAATGCAATAGAACGCTATGATGTCACAAAGGGTTACCACTTCATTTCGTACGCCGTTTGGTGGATCAGGCAGGCAATTCTCAAGGCAATCTGCGAAAAAAGCAGGATGATTCGTTTGCCGCTCAATCGTGCCAATGAACTTGTTCAAATTGAAAAGGCAAGAAAGAACTTTGAGGGCATTTCGGAAGAAAACGAAATCAACGAAGTAGCAAAATACCTCAACATGGATCCGGAACATGTTGCGGAAATTCTTGCAGTATCAAGAGAGATGATTTCTCTTAATGCACCGGTACATGATGAAAAGAATGCAAGCGTGCTGGGAGACTTTATAGAAAACGACGCCTATCAGAGCCCAGAAGGCTATGCTGATGAGCTTAACCTAAAAGACGATATCAACAAGGTTTTGGCAATGCTGTCAGTTAAAGAGCGGCAGGTTATAGAATATCGCTTTGGCTTGAATGGCAGGCGCCCGATGAGCCTGAAGGAGATTGGCGACCATATGCATTTGACCAAGGAAAGGATTCGCCAGATCGAAAAAGCTGCTCTCAAGAAGATTTCTGTTCCGGAAGTGAAGGCTCAGTTGGAAGCATACGTAGCCTAAGCTTAACACTTACATTGCGCAAAAGCGCCTAAAGGTGTTTAATTACCGCCTCTGTTGCTCGCTGCAACGTTAAGGAGGCGGTTTTTTTATGCAATGGGCAGAATATAGCGAAAGCCAGCGCAAATCGATAAGTCATGGTTTGGAAGCCAGGCTCGAATTGGCAAAGTCATGGTGCGTTCCGGTTGCTCAGGATGCAGTGTGGACGGTGGATCAAATCCACGATTTTGCTATTGGCGGGAAGATGCTGCGTGGAATTCTTGCCTCTCTTTCTTATGAAATATTTGCTCCGGGACTTATAGAAGAACTCATAGGGTCAAATGTAAGTGATAACATTGGCGAACAGTCGATTGCGATGCGTTTGGCGTGTGGCATCGAGCTTATCCAGGCCGGCCTCCTTGTTCACGATGACATCATGGATAAGGATGAGCTTCGCAGAGGCAAACCAACGCTGCACAAGGTTTTTGCGGCTCACAACGCTTCCGAAGCAGCTGGACAAGGCCAAGCTATTTGCGCTGGAGATCTTTTCTATTTCCTTTCAATACAAGATTTTGCTCGTGTTGGTGCGAGCATCGGCGAACTTGTTGCTCAAGAGCTTTCTATGGTTTGTATCGCTCAAATGGAGGACTGTAAGTCCGGTGAGGCTCAAGATATACCCGCTCTAGAGAGAGTGTTGTCACTCTATAGATATAAGACTGGTCGATATACGATTGTTTTACCTTTAAAGGCTGGAGCCGCGGCAGCGGGTAGGTTTGATGCCTTTCCATTCTTGGAAGAAATCGGTGAAAACCTTGGTATTCTTTTTCAAATTCAGGATGATCGGCTTGGTCTGTTTGGGGACGAGCAGTCGTTAGGGAAACCGATAGGCTCTGATATTCGCGAGGGCAAGAAAACTCCTTATGTCCTCTTCCTTTTAGAAGCTTTGCCTGCCCCTGAAAAACACATTTTTGAAGGCATCTTGGGAAAGGGTTCTGTTTCTGCTTCAGAAATTGAGTATGTGCGGACGCTTATAATGCAGCATGGTATAGACGAAAAAGTTGCTGCCTTGGCACGAGGCTACCAGGAAAGGGCAACTGTGGCTCTTGAAAGGCTTTCGTCTGAATTGCAGGGTATTGATTACGAAAAGTTGGATCTTCTTCGTCAGTTTGTGGAGACTTCCTCAATAAGAACCAGGTAAGAAAGAACCAGAAGAGGATAGGTCCCGAGATATAAAGCTCACGAATTTGAAATTGCGCCACATAGGGCGTCCAGAAAAATAGAAAGGGGGCATCCAGAATGTTTCACGTGAAACATTCTGGGTGCCCCCGCCGTCTCCAGCACTCTGCCCTACCTCAGCTAAATACTTCCATCAAACCAGAGCGCCGCGCCTCACACTGGGTCGTCCCCGCCACCAGAATCACCTGATTCACCTGACTCCTCCGGCTGCTCCTCAACGCCCCGAGACATCTCTGCAAGCTCGGGACCAAATCCGTAATTCTCAGGATCCTCTTCCTTAACAATCTTGTCCAATCCAATCACAAAATCGGGCGGCTCTATATTCACAATCCGAACCCCACGAGCTCCCTTTCCACATACACGAATCGTTTCGGCCTCAACCTTAATCGTCTTCCCTGTTGAGGTAATCACCATTACCTCGTCCTCATTGCCAATCGAAACCGCACCAACGACTTCTCCAGACAACTCTTCTGGAACATAAATCATCTGCCCACGCGTGCCGCGGCTATGCATCATAAAGTTGTCAAATTCGACACGCTTCCCATAGCCGTTTTCCGTCACAAGCAGAATCGCCTGCCCCTCCGCAACCCGAAGCATCGCAGCCAGCTCGTCGTCAGGAGCAAGCATAATCCCGCGAACCCCACGAGTGGCACGCCCCATAGGCCTAACTTGCTGTTCGTTGATCCTCAAGGCCTGCCCTTTCCGCGTAATCATAACAACTTCGTCGCTCCCAGAGGTCATGCAAGCCGAAACAAGCTTATCGCCCTCATCCAACTTTATTGCAATAATTCCACGCGTCTTGGCATTCACGAATTCCTTTATGGAAACTTTCTTCACTACCCCTTTAAGCGTACCCATCAGCAGATACTCATTATCAGAAAAGTCGTGGAAATCCACAATGGTCGTTATCTCTTCGTTAGGAGAAATCGCCAATAGACTCTTTATGTGCGCACCACGCGCCTGACGGCTCGATTCCGGAATTTCGTGCACCTTAAGCCAGTATGCTTTGCCCATATTCGTAATGAAAAGCAAATAGTCGTGCGTATTTGCTACAAAAAGCTGCTGAATAAAGTCTTCCTCGATCAGGGTCGTAGAGTTGGAACCCTTCCCGCCACGCCCCTGAGACCGATACAGGTGCACAGAGGTGCGCTTGATAAAGCCCTTGTTAGAGATAAGCACAGCCATCTCCTCTGGCTTTATCAGGTCCTCGATGTTGATCTGCTCAACTTCGCTTGCCACTATCTCCGTGCGGCGCGCATCGCCATATTTCGCTGAAATATCGAGTGTTTCCTGCCTCACCACCGCCAAGACTTTCTCGTAGCTGGCCAAAAGATCGCGCAAATATGCGATGCGCGCCTCAATCTCGGCCAATTCCGCCTCAATCTTCTCGGTTTCCAGGCCAGTCAGCCGGCCTAAACGCATATCTACTATGGCCTGCGCCTGTACTTCACTTAACCCAAACCGTGCACACAGATTACTGCGCGCCACTTCCACGTTCGGGCTCGCCTTTATAATTGCAACAACTTCGTCAATATTCTCCAGCGCAATAACCAAGCCCCTCAAAATATGGGCCCGCTCTTCCGCTTTCTTTAGTTCGAACTGCGATCTGCGTGTGACAACATCAACGCGGTGATCGACAAAATGCTTTATTAATTCTTTTAAAGACAAACACTTAGGCCGGCCCTCCACCAGTGCCAGATTAATGACACCAAAGGTCGACTGCAGCGGCGTGTGCGTAAAAAGCCTGTTCAGCACCAGCTTCGGTATTGCGCCCTTCTTAAGCTCCAGGACAATCCGCAAACCTTCCCGGTCGCTCTCGTCCCTTAAATCTGAAACACCCTCCAGCAACTTGTCCCGTACCAGATCCGCGATTCGGGTAATAAGCGTGGTTTTATTTACAGCATAAGGAATTTCAGTAAAAACGATCTGTTCCTTGCCGTTTTTCATTGTCTCAATCGTAAACTTGCCACGGATAATAATCCGGCCCCTACCCGTCTCATACGCATCACGAATCCCCTGGCGGCCATAAATGATACCTCCAGTTGGGAAATCCGGGCCCTTGACGTACTGCATGAGCCCTTCCGTATCGATACCCGGGTTATCTATATATGCCGCAATCGCCTGCGAAACTTCCACCAGGTTATGCGGCGCCATGTTCGTCGCCATGCCCACCGCAATGCCCGACGACCCATTCACAATCAGGTTAGGGAAGGCCGATGGCAGGACACTCGGCTCTGTCAACGACTCGTCGTAGTTCGGAACGAAGTCCACCGTGTCCTTATCCAGGTCGACGAGCATCTCCTCACCGAGCCGCGACAGCTTTGCCTCGGTATAGCGGCTCGCTGCAGGTGGATCGCCGTCGATTGAGCCAAAGTTCCCCTGCCCATAGACGAGCGGATACCGCAGCGAGAAATCCTGCGCCATACGCACCAAGGCATCGTAGAGCGAAAAATCCCCGTGTGGATGGTATTTACCCATGGCATCGCCAGTTATACGTGCACTCTTCTTAGTCGGCGCGTTGTATCGCAGGCCAAGCTCGTCCATGGCGTACAAAAGCCTTCGATGCACTGGCTTGAGCCCGTCACGCACATCAGGCAAAGCGCGTGAGACAATAACTGACATGGCATAAGTCAGATAATCGGTTTTTACCTCGTCCTCTATGGGAACAGGGATAATCTTAGCTTGATTTGGCATTACAGTATTTCCTACACGTCAAGGTTGGCCACCGAAAGCGCATTCTCTTCGATAAACTGGCGCCTCGGCTCGACCTGCTCGCCCATAAGCGTGGTGAACATCTCTTCTGCAAGAATGGCATCTTCCATGGTAATTCTGATTATATTACGCCGATCCGGGTCCATGGTCGTTTCCCAAAGTTGGTCCGGGTTCATTTCGCCCAAGCCCTTATAGCGCTGCACCGACACCTTTTCAGGATCCCGACCACATTCCGCCAAAATCCGGTCCTTTTCAGCATCGTCGTAGGCGTAACGTATCTCTTTATCCCAACTGATTTTATACAAGGGTGGCATGGCGAGATAGACGTGCCCATTCTCTATCAGACCGATCATATAGCGATAGAAAAAGGTGAGCAGAAGCGTCCTGATATGCGAGCCGTCCACATCCGCATCAGCCATAATGATCACCTTATGGTAACGCAGTTTGCTGAGGTCAAAATCCGCACCAATTCCCGTTCCGAGACTCGCAATGACCGGCTGCAACTTGTCGTTGCCGATGACCTTGTCTATTCGCGTCTTTTCCACATTGAGCATCTTACCCCAGAGCGGCAAAATCGCCTGATGCGCCCTATTGCGCCCCATTTTGGCTGAGCCACCTGCGGAATCGCCCTCGACAATAAAGATTTCGCACTTGGTCGGATCCTTTTCCTGGCAGTCTGCCAGTTTTCCGGGTAAGCTTGCGCTGTCCAGAAGATTCTTGCGCCTGGTGAGTTCCCTTGCCTGCCGCGCCGCAATGCGCGCCCTTGCAGCAAGTGTCGTTTTTTCAAGTATTGCATCGATAACATCGGGATTCTGCTGAAAATACAGATCGAGCTGGTCCGAGCAGAAACCATCCACAATGCCCTTGACCTCAGGATTGCCCAGCTTGCCTTTGGTCTGTCCCTCGAACTCAGGCTCAAGCACTTTGACAGACAACACCGCCGTGAGCCCTTCGCTTACATCGTCCTGGGAAAGAGTCTCTTCCAATTTCTTTGCGTATTTAGACTTTTTGAAGAACTCGTTGATTGTCCTCGTAAGCGCCAGCCTAAAGCCCACCAAATGCGTACCGCCTTCCTTGGTGTTGATGCCATTCACGAAAGCGAGCATCGTCTCACTAAAACTGTCGTTATATTGGATACCAACTTCGATCTCAACATCGTCCCGGGTGCCATGAAAATAAATCACATTCTTATGCAGCAGCGTCTTGTTCTTGTTGAGATACTCAACAAACTCCGACAGGCCCCCATCAAATTTGAACTCTACAACTTTTGGAGTTTCCGGCCTTTCGTCCGTAAGAGAAATCCGGACACCCTTGTTAAGGAACGCCAGCTCCCTAAGACGCGTGGCCAGAACGTCAAAACTATACACCGTTGCTTCAAAAATCGTTGGATCAGCCTCAAAGCGCACCACGGTACCGCGTCGGTCCGTCGTTCCAATCTCTTTGACCGGCGCCACCGGAATACCTTTCTCGTAGCGTTGAAAATAGATCTTACCATCCAAGTGTACCTGCACTTCCATCCATGTAGACAGTGCATTGACCACTGAAACACCAACGCCGTGCAAGCCGCCAGAGACTTTATAGTTCTTTTTGTCGAATTTTCCGCCCGCATGAAGCCGGGTCATAACCAGCTCTAGCGCCGAGATGCCTTCCGTGGGGTGAATATCCACAGGAATACCGCGCCCATTGTCCTCAACGCGAATTATGTCGCCGCGCTCAATAACGACATCGATATCCGTACAGAAGCCGGCCAGCGCCTCATCTATCGAGTTATCCACGACTTCATAGACCAAGTGGTGTAGACCATCGATCCCCGTTGTGCCAATATACATGCCAGGGCGCTTGCGGACAGCTTCCAGACCCTTTAAAACTTGTATGCTTTTTGCAGAATAGGTTGAATCCATATTAGTCTTTCCATTATATCGATTTCACCCCTTTGAGTAAAGCAAGCCACCGCATGCACATTTGCCCAGCCAAAAGCGGAATCCTGTGGATAACTTGTGCATAACTTGTAGATATCTGGGAAAAATCTGTTGAAAACCCCAAAAAACTTTTTGTTGACAGGACTTACGCAGCTTTTATCAGTGCACCTTGGAAAAATCGAAAAAATATATATTTTCTATATTAGAATTTACAAAACTTCATTCTCTGTGTTTGCTATACAGCTTTAAAATTTTGTCGGTTTTTTGCCGGATTGCCACTTGCCAAATCCGAAACTCTTGTTATACATCTATAAACGTCACTTGTGGAAAACTTGTGGAAATTTTGAGAACAACCTGGGTATTTTGAGGGAACATGCAGGATTTTGACGGCTCGGCGATCTGGGAAGAAGCACTCTCTGTCGCACGCAAACAATTACCGGAACAGGAGTTTCTCATGTGGTTCCGCCTAAGCTACCAATCCTTCGACGGTACTACCCTCACCGTCACCGCTCCCAATTCGTTTCTGCGCGACCAGTTCGAACGAAAATACCGCAGCCTTATGCTCGACATCCTCAAGTCCCTTACCGAACTCGATCTTTTGCTTGCCGTAGTAGCAGCTAAGCCCAGCCCCTTCGGCGCCGTAACTCCAGAGTCAGCCGCAAACCCCGAGGCAAACATAGAAGTCGATCCCCGACCGATCCAACACTCCGGCGTTCGCTCTTTCTATGTCAACAAGAGAAACGATGTTGATGTCGAAGACGAAGACGAATTCGATACAGAGGACACGAGGCCTGCTCTGAATCATACAAGCGACCGCCCAAACAGCGCCATTGCTGCAGAAGAAGGCCCAAGAGGCCGCTCCTCGCTCAGACCTAACTATCGCTTCGACAACTTTATTGTCGGAGACAACAACCGTTTTACATTTAACGCTTCAGAAGCGGTCGCCAAGTCCCCAGCCAGGGTTTACAATCCCCTTCTCATCTATGGCGGCGTTGGCTTGGGTAAGACTCACCTTATGCATGCTATAGGCAACTCCGTGGCAGAGACGTATCCATCCATGAAAGTAATCTGCATTACTGCAGAAGACTTTACGAATGAGTTCATTCAGACCATTCACGACCGGTCCACCCACGAATTCAAAAACAAGTATCGAGGGGCCGACATTCTACTCATAGACGACATACACTTCCTCCAGAATAAGCCCGGCGTCCAGGAAGAACTTTTCCACACATTCAACGCCCTCTACGACTCAGAGCGCCAGATGGTCTTTACCCTGGACAGACACGTCAACGAGCTCAAAGACTTCTCCGACCGCCTTAAGAGCCGCTTTGACAAAGGCCTCGTGGTCGACGTCCAGCCGCCTATGTACGAGACGCGCGTCGCTATCCTCAAACAAAAACTCCT
This sequence comes from Treponema sp., assembly GCA_017849315.1. Lineage (GTDB taxonomy): Bacteria > Spirochaetota > Spirochaetia > Treponematales > Rectinemataceae > JAFIHQ01. The sequence continues at coordinate 4,902 of JAFIHQ010000103.1, read as the reverse complement.
TCAGTCCACCAAAAACGTTGCCGTGTCAGAAGACGTGATCGACCTTATTGCAAACAACGTGTCCTCCAACGTCAGGGACCTCGAGGGCTGCCTGACGAAGATTATCGCGTATGCTGATCTCGTCCATAAGGACCTTACCGTCGACATTGCGAAAAATCTTCTTAAGGAAATGTTCAACACAAAAAAACACTCCGTCATCACGGTCGATTCTATAATTCGCATGGTGGCAGATAATTACAAACTCTCCCTGTCCGATCTCAAAGGCAAAAAGCGCAGTAAGAACGTCGCCTTCGCCAGGCAGGTCGCCATGTTCGTCATCCGTGAAGTCACCGAATACTCCACCACCGAAATAGGCGTGGAATTTGGAGGACGCGACCACACTACCGTGATGCACTCCTGCCAAAAGATTGAGCAAATGGTCAAGTTCGACCCGAGTTTTGATGCAGAAATCCAAAGGCTCCTGGCTTCGGCACGACAAAGCGAACCCAGCTGACAGCTCATCCCGTTGATAACACATTGAGAATCGGTGCAAAAACACATACGCCTTGTGGAAAACTTTCCAGCCTGTGGAAACTGTGGACAGAGAATACAAGAAATCAACAAGTTTTGCACAGCATATATTTTTATATGCAAAAAACAGTTAAATAGCTTTTCCACAAACTTTCCGATACTATTACTATTATTACTCTTATTTATAACTATAAAAAAACAACAACAGAGAGAAGAAAAAGAAAAAACGCAAAGAAGCCAGTTTCAAAAATGGGACGTTCCTGTTAGAATGAAATATCAGAATGCCTATCGGGTAGAAATTCAGGGGGAAAAGATGAAGTTCACCTGTGATAAGAACAGTCTTCTACGTGAAATAGCCTTTGCACAGGAAATCATAGCCTCAAAAAACGCGCTTTCTATAATGTCCAACGTGTATTTAGAGGTCACGGATTCCAAACTCGTCATCAGGGCGACCGACGTAAAGGTGAGCTTGGAGACCTCGATTCCCATTTCTGACGTCGTTCCCGGGGCCATGACGGTATTCTGTGATAAGCTCACTGGCATTCTGGCTTCACTGCCTGAGGGCGACATAACCGTGGAACAGGACGGCAGCAGGGCGGTTTTGCGACCGGCTTCCAAGAAAGCCAGGTTCCAACTTAAGACTCTCTCCGGAGAAAAATATCCGGAACTGCCCAGGGCTGAGGAAAAAAGTTACTTCGATATTGCTTCCAAGGAGTTTAGACGCATGGTCGCCCAGACACTCTTTGCTGTCTCTACCGACGAAACGCGGTATTTTATGAATGGCGTCTTCATGGAGAAGGCTCAGGATGGCGAACTTATCATGGTATCTACTGACGGCAGGCGTCTTGCATATATCAAAAACCCGATGGTAACAGGGGTTCCCGATTTTAGGCCCATCATCATTCCAATCAAAGTCCTCGGCATTCTTAACAAGCGACTGTCCGAAGAAGGGATGCTGTCTATTGCTATTACCGACAAGAATATCTTTTTCAGATTCAACGCGTATCAGATTTCAAGCGCGCTTATAGAGGGACAATTCCCTAACTATCAAAAAGTTATACCACAAAATCTCAAGCAGAAATTCTCTGTCAAGAAAGCGGACTTGCTTGAAGCGCTCAAACGTGTTTCCATATTTGTGGAACAGAAATCCAACAGAACCTTCTTTTCGCTCAGCATGGGAACCCTGACACTTTCTTCCGAAGAAACGGAACTGGGTGCGGCACGAGAAGAGATTGCCTGCGAGTACGACGGCGAAGACACCATGATCGCCCTCAATTACCGCTACATAGAAGAACCACTGCGAGCCATGGAGTCCGATACCGTAACCGTGGAATTCAGCGAGCCGTCGCGGGCTATCATTGTGAGACCGGAGCCGGCAAGCGACTACTTCCACGTTGTCATGCCAATGCAGATAGACTGAGAAAAGGGCCAAAAGCAGAGTCGGGCATCGATGTCGTTTAGAAAAGTTCGCGTCGCTTCGTTCCGCAACCTTGCAGACGCGGAGATCCCAACGGACTCAGAACAGATTTTCCTCGTTGGAGAGAACGGACAGGGCAAGACCAATTTTCTGGAAGCGCTTTACTACCTGTGTTATGGGTCTTCTTTTCGCGGGCAAGTGGATCCGCTCATACCGGCCAAGGGGGCGGACGGCTTTGCACTCCATGCGCTGTGGAGCAACGGTGAGCAAGAGAGCAACGAAGCGCAAGTGGCCGACGAAGTGCAAGCCCAGCCATACGACGAACTCGCGGTTGTAATGAGCGGGCACAGCAAGGAAATTAGCCTGAATGGCAAGACCCTGCGGGACAGAAAAGAGCTCGTGGCTCACAATCCTGCGGTAATATTCTGCCATGAAGACTTTTCTTTTGCGGCTGGAGACCCGGAACGGCGCCGGTTTTTTTTCGATCAGTGCGCCGGAATGCTTTCGTTGGGCTATATCGACACCCTGCGCAGCTACAAAAGGGCCCTAAAACAGCGCAATGCTGCACTCAAAGAGAGCGCCTATGAGATGCTGGATGCGCTCGACCTGCAATATGTGCGCCATGGCCGTGAGCTCATGGAAGAGCGCAGGCGGCTTTTTGAGAGCTTTAAGGACCCCTTTAGCGAGGCGTACGAGCATGTCGCGATGCTTGGAGAGCCGGTTACCTTGGACTATATGCCAAGTTGGCCCCAAGACCTGATCGAAGACCCCTCCGAGGAGGGGCTACTTGCGTACTTGCGGCGCCGCCGGCCCGAGGAAGTGATTTTGGGCACGTCGCGGACAGGCCCCCACCGCGACAAGTGGATTTTCCGCAGCAAAGGCGAAAATTTTGCCGAAAAGGCGTCGACCGGCCAGTTGCGCCTCATCTCGCTCGTGCTGCGCATCCTCCAAGCGCGCCTGTACGGCCAAAAGCAGCGCACGGCAAGCGTGTGGGCGGGGCCGCGCTGGCCGGTCCTTCTGCTGGACGACGTGCTTTTGGAGCTGGACGTGGGCCGGCGGCGCCGCCTTCTCGAGCTACTCCCTGCCACGGGCGAGGGCGCTCAGCGGTTTTTTACCTTTTTGCCGGAAGAACCCTGGCAGGATTACGTGGACAGAAGTACATTGGTATACAGGGTACGCGATGGACGATTCGAGAGTCAAAAAAGCCTCTGAACTCCTTTCCGCCTTTTTCGACAGCGAGATTGCCGCAAAAGGTGCAAGTTATGTCGAATTGAGTGACTCCTGGCGCAGCATAGCCGGGTCGCGCTTAGGCGACCATTCGCGGCCGAAGGAAATTCGGCACAACATGCTCATCGTTGAGGCCGAGCATTCGGGCTGGATTCAGCTCTTACAGCTGCATCAGGAGAAAATTCTTGCTGAAGTCCAGCGGCGCTACCCGGATCTTGGCATAAAGAGCATCTCGTTTGTCATTGGCAACGGCCAGGCTTCGAGGAATTGACGAAGCGATGCCAAGCGATTTATACTCACGAACCTGCGTATAGTCATTTTTGCTATTTTTGCGCAGAAGTATGAACCAAGAAATCGATCGGCGCTTTGGTGCCGTCGCCTATAGAATGAAGGAGTAAGTTGCCATGAAGCGCACCTATCAGCCTAGCAGAGTCAAGAGGAATAGGAAATTTGGCTTTCGTGCCCGCATGAGTACCAAAGGTGGACGCCTGGTCCTTAAACGACGAAGAGCCAAAGGTCGGGCCAAACTCACGGTCGCCGACGAGAACAAGAAATACTGACGTTGGCTCCCCGGACGGGGGAAATGGAAGAGCGCCGATATACCTTTCCGAAGGCTGAAAAGGTCCGGAAAAAAGCGGAAATTGATAGGATTTTTCGTCAGGGTAAGCGGATTTCGTATCGAGGGATGGATATCAGGGTCGTCAAGAACGACCTGCCAGTGACACGTGTGGTCTTTGTTACCGTTCGGTCGTTCAGGGGCGCCGTGGAACGCAACACGGCCAAAAGAAGAGCCCGCGAGGCTTGGAGGCTCAACAAGCACCGTGTCGCCCCGGGTTACGATGTTGCTTTGGTGCTGTACCCGGAGCATGCGTCCTTTGACGAAATAAATTCTTCTCTGCTTTTTCTGCTCAACAAAGCAGGTATACTACAATGAGTACCGTCCCCAACATACTCAAGAAAGTGATTTCTTTTCCCTTTCTTTTGCTCATAAAAGTTTATCAGATAGCTATATCCCCGCTCTTTCCTCCAACGTGCAGATTCTACCCGACCTGTTCGACCTACGCGTATCAAGCTATCTCAAAATATGGCCCTCTTAAGGGCGGCTACCTGGCAGTAAGAAGAATTCTGCGCTGCCATCCCAGAAATCCGGGAGGATATGACCCAGTACCATGAACGACTTAAACGATCCCACTACTTATCGAGACAAAAAAGAAACACGAAACATGATCCTGGCGGTCGTGCTGTCCACGCTCGTCATGGGCGTCGGGTTTACCCTCACCACGGTGCTTTTCCCGCCCAAGCAGGTGCAGACTTCGCCGGCGGGCACGCAGACGACGCAAACTTCCAGTACGCCGGGTGCGCCGGACTCGTCCGTGACGGCGGCAGCGCCGGTCGCAGGTGGGCAACCAACCAATATCCTTCCAGCAGTGCCGGCAAGTTCTGTTGCAGGTGGCGGTACGAGCGGCCAGACGGCTGCCGTGCCCGAAGCGATGCCCGTCAAAGAGGAAGTCTACACTGTAGAGACCAATCGAATTATCGCTCAGATTTCCAACGCTGGCGGCGATATTGTGTCGCTCAAACTGAAAGATCACAAAGACAAGAATGGCAACGTGGACATGCTCCTGCCCGGCGAAAAAGGTACGAGCGGTCTTTCCGTGGCCTTTGGAAAAGCCGACGCAGCGCCCATGAAGGAACTGATGAATGTCACCTGGCTGGACGACGCACATACCACCATCCAGTTTTCCAGG
>JAFIHQ010000102.1 GCA_017849315.1 Treponema sp. | reverse complement strand
GACCAGAATCTGTTCTATTTCGCTGTACAGCTGGAACTTATCTTCGATTTCCTCTGGATAAACGTTTTTGCCTCCGGACGTCACGATCATATTCTTGGCCCTTCCTGTGAGGTAAAGATAGTTCTCGTCATCCAGGTATCCCAGATCGCCAGTGCGGAAGTAGCCATCCTCGGTAAACACGGCCTTAGTCTCTTCTTCCATTTTATAATAACCTGCCATCACCATGGGGCCTTTGACGATGATTTCGCCTATTCCGTCTTCGTTTGGATCGAGAATCTTGAGGTCTGCCTGAGGAATCACCTTGCCGACTGAGGTTTCTTTATAATGATAGGTGGGATTGAGCGTCAGTATTGGGGAGGTTTCAGTAAGCCCGTAGCCTTGTACAAAATCAATGCCTAGCTCGTTGTATTTACGGAAGACTTCCGGAGCGAGCGGTCCTCCGCCAGAAATACAAATCCTTATAGTAGAAAGATTTGCTTGCTCTCTAACTGTCTTAAAAAGCGTACGCCCGGGATTGAACCCAATGGTTTTTTTAACAGAACCGGAAAAGCCCATCAAACCAGACATAAGTCCGTAGACGACTGGCCCCTTTGCCTTGATGCCCTTCATAATTCCGTCCAGGAACTTATTGAAGAGCACAGGGACCGCAAGGAACATGGTCACCTTACCTTCTTTGAGTTCCTGCATGATCTGCTTCACAACGAGTCGTTTGCCAAAGACAATCTCTGCTCCCACTGAGATTGCCTCGATAAAGACGGCCAGCATGGTATATGAGTGATGAATGGGTAACAGAGCATAAAAAACGTCGGTCGGATAAATCGTCATATTGCCTTGTGCGAGGAAGCAGTCCGATACGAAGTTCTTGTGTGTAAGCATAACCCCCTTGGGGTTCCCAGTCGTTCCAGAAGTAAAGAGAATTGCAGCAAGATCTGCTTCCTGGGCCGGAATGAGGGGAGGAAGCGCCGCTGTGCCGGCGTCAAGTGTATAGATATAGTCCGGGCCTCCCTCGTAGAGGGTCATGACCTTGAGAAGTTGCGGACAGCTCGTCTTTAGGTCTTGGTATTTCTCTTCATCGACAAAGAGCGCCTTGGTGTCGCTGGCGCGGATAAGGTTGACCGCTTCTGCAACTGTGAGCTGGTAATCGATTGGCACTACGATGGCCCCTGCCTGCAATACCGCGAGGTATGCAATGGCCCACTCGGGCGAGTTCTTGCCGGTGACCGCCACTTTGGAGTCTTTGCCAATGCCGATAGAGCGCAGATAGTCTGCAACTTTACGAATATGATCATTGGCTTGCCTGTAGGTTAGCGTTTTCTTGTCCGGCGCAAAAACTGTAAAGCAGGGGCGATCGGGGAACCGATCGACGTTGATACTAAAAAGCTCAGGAATTGTTGGCCACTCGCCCTTGAATGTCTTGCCGCGATAGTCGTCTAGAAATGCACCTGGCCGTTCGTTATCCATTTTCCCTCCCGATGGGCTTGTAAGAGGCGTACGACGTGCCTGCGCCTCAAACATTTTTCGTTCTCACGAATAATGTCATTATGTAATAAAAACCACGCGCTGAAAAGGGCTTTACTTCTATTTCTTTATGCTGTCTTCTGGCGCCTCTTCCAATTAGAGGGCATTTCCGTTATGCTGTAGTGCACAAAAAATGAGCAGCCTTGTCGGAGGAGTTATATGAAGGCCATTGAGCTCGCAAAGGCGTATGATCCAAAAAGTTTCGAAGACGAAATCTATGAGCAGTGGAGTTCAGGTGGGTATTTCAAACCCTGCCCGCCCAACGGCAAAGAGCCGTTTACTGTCGTCATTCCTCCTCCGAACGTAACGGGCGTTCTTCACATCGGGCATGCCCTCAATATCTGCCTGCAGGACCTGCAGGTTCGCTATCGCCGTATGAAAGGCAATCCAACCTTGTGGATTCCTGGCAGCGACCATGCCGGTATTGCTACGCAGCACGTCGTGGATGTCAAACTCAAAAAAGAAGGCCGCGACCGCCACCAGATGGGACGCGAAGCCTTTGTGGAAGAGACCTGGAAGGTAGCCAACGAACACAAGGCCATCATCGAGCATCAGCTGGCCAAGCTTGGCGCGAGTGTAGACTGGTCCCGGGAGCGGTTTACGTTGGACGAGGGTCTTTCGGTTGCAGTGCGGGAAGTCTTTGTAACCTTGTACGAGCGGGGCCTTATTTATCGAGGCGAGTACCTCGTCAACTGGTGCCCGTCCTGCGGCACAGCGCTCTCCGACGACGAGGTGGAGCACGAGGACGAGGAAGGTTCGATGTGGCATATCTGGTACGAGCTCGCGGACGGGCCAGTGCCAGGCTTCCCGGACGGAAGAATCGAGATTGCGACGACGAGGCCGGAAACGCTCCTGGGCGATACCGCCGTGGCGGCGAATCCGTCCGATGAACGGTATACAAGCCTGATTGGCAAAAAGGTGAAGCTCCCCCTGACGGGCAGAGTTATCCCTATCATAGCAGACGCCTATGTCGACAAAGAATTCGGCACAGGCCTGGTCAAAATAACGCCTGCGCACGATCCCAACGACTTCGAAGTGGGAAACCGGCACGGGCTCGAACGCATCAATATCCTCAATCCGGACGGCTCGCTCTCTGACGCTGTGCCACAAAAATACTGCGGCATGCCGGCGCTGGCGGCGCGCAAAGCTGTCCTCGCGGATCTTACCGAGCTCGGTCTTTTAAAGAGCGAAGAAAAGGTTACCCACGCGGTGGGCCACTGCTATCGCTGCCACACGACGGTGGAGCCTTATCTTTCCAAACAATGGTTTGTCAAAATGCGCCCACTTGCGGACGAAGCACTGAAAGCTTGGGAGGAAGGGCAGGTCGCATTCTTCCCCAAAAAGTGGGAAAACACCTACAAGCACTGGCTCGAGAACATCAAGGACTGGTGCATATCCCGTCAACTTTGGTGGGGGCACCGCGTTCCTGTTTTCTATTGCAGAAACTGCGGCCAGGTGATTGTGGAACGGGAAGACCCCACGAAATGCCCACACTGCGGTTCTACGGACCTTTTCCAGGACGAGGACGTGCTCGACACTTGGTTTTCAAGCTGGCTTTGGCCATTTAGCACCTTGGGTTGGCCGGAGAAAACCGCTGATTTCGAGCGTTTCTATCCTACGAGCGCCCTTGTTACTGCCTATGACATAATCTTTTTCTGGGTGGCGCGCATGATTATGGCTGGCATGGAGTTTACCGGGCAAAGCCCCTTCAAAGAGGTGTACATTCACGGTCTTGTGCGCGACAAACAGGGCAGAAAGATGTCCAAGAGTCTCGGTAACGGCATAGACCCGCTGGAGATTATCGACGAGTACGGCGCAGACGCGCTCAAATTCACGCTCGTTTATAACTGCGCAGCCGGACAGGACATCCTCCTGGACCGCGAAAGCTTCAAGATGGGTTCCAAGTTTGCCAACAAGGTGTGGAACGCGTCGCGCTATATTTTGATGAACTTGGAAGGGCGCGAATTCGTCGACCCCGTCAAGGTGCAGCTGACCGAGGTAGACCGCTGGATCTTTGGTCAGCTCGATGCGGCAGCCGAGGCAGCTGGACAAGCGCTTGAGTCCTGGCGCTTTAACGATGCCGCGCAGACGGTGTACTCGTACTTCTGGAACGATTTTTGCGACTGGTATATCGAGGCTACCAAAATCTCAACTAAGTTTGGGAACGACGCGGAAAAAGATAGAGCAACAACGGTATTGCTCATGGTTTTGGAAGAGTCCCTGCGCCTTTTGCATCCTTTCTTGCCTTTTGTGACTGAGAGAATCTATGGCATGTTGCCCAACGCCAAGGGCGAGCTTATTTGCCAAGTTTGGCCCGAGCACGATCCGCGCCGCCGCGATGGGCAGTTGGCCGTCCAATTTGAAAGCCTTAAGGAGCTTGTGACCCTTGTACGTTCGCTGCGTTCCGAATTCCAGATTCCGCAGGAAACCAAGATGCAAATGGACCTGCGGTTGGACGGCCAATTCCAGCACGGCGACTTCTTGAAGAAGAATGCCGGGTTGATCGCGTTTTTGGCCAACGCACCGGAGCCGCGGTTCCTGGACGTCGCGGCGGCGCGGCCAGGCGGCACCGTTGGGCTTGCTGGTTCAGGTTTTGAGGTTTTCGTCCATGTAAAAGAGCTCATCGATACTGAAAAACTTGTTCAGAAGCTGCAAAAAGACATTGAGCGCGAGCGCGTTTTTGCCGCCAAAGTCGATGCTAAACTGGCGAATCCTGCGTTTCTGGCTTCGGCTCCTGCCGAGATTGTTGAAAAAGAAAGAGAGAAGTATCGGGATTCGGTTCTCAGGGCGGAAAGATTGGGCCGCTACGTGGAGGACCTTACATGACGGGCGACGAGCATTACGATTCCCTTCAAGTTGCCGCAGCCCTGAGGTCGGACAACATCCCCATGGACAAGGATGCGATGATTCGGCTCAAAAATATGCAAATTGCGCCATATATCCAGCTAGCATCTGTACTTATAGGGAAACCGAGGCGCTCGGGCGGTAACATGTTTCGGCATCAGATCGACACCATGGGTATCCTGATGGACTACGGTTACATCGACTCGATCCTGCTCAAAGCCTCTGTAATTCATGACCTTTTGGAAGATGCGCCAGAAATAGACAGAGATATTATCTTGAGCATCGACGACGAGGCCTCCGAGGTCTACAAACTTGTTCTGGAAGTGACGAGGCGCCCTATAGAGACAAAGATGGTCTTTTTGCAGCGTATTCGCGATTTTGGCTCGTCGCGTGCCCGCGTGCTTAAATCGGCAGACCGCATTTCGAACATGATCAGTCTGGGCTACGTCACCGACGTCGACTTTATACGGCGCTATACCGATGAAACGGAGAACTATGTTTTTCCAATAGCCAAGCTGTCGGATTTAAGAATGCTGTCGGAGTTGGAGGAACTTGTAGCGACCCGCAGAGACTACCTCGAGCGGCGATTCGAGATATAAGTTCAAGGTGCGTGTTTTTTCTTATATATTTTTCTGAGGAGAAGTTCTATATGGAAAGGGAATGGACGGCCGCACAGATTGCGGCAACGATTGATCACACCTTACTCAAGGCTACCGCAACTGAGGCGGCGATTCGCGACCTTTGTGCCGAAGCAAAGCGGTTCGGCTTTGCAAGTGTATGCGTAAACCCTTGTTGGGTAGAGCTTTGTGCGAAAGAGCTTGCAGGCTCGAGAGTTGCGGTGTGCACAGTGATTGGATTTCCGCTTGGCGCCAATACGAGCGAAATAAAAGCTGCAGAGGCTAAATTGGCAGTGTCTCAGGGCGCGAGCGAAGTGGACATGGTGATCAACCTCGGCAAAGCCAAGGCAGGTGACTGGAAAGGTGTCCAGGACGACATCGCTGCAGTGGTGGCGGTGAGCAAACCCGCCATTGTTAAG
>JAFIHQ010000010.1 GCA_017849315.1 Treponema sp. | reverse complement strand
GAAGGCCGAAAGGCGCTGCAGGACGCACGAGTGGCCATTTACGGCCTTGGCGGCGTCGGCGCCGCGTGCGCCATGGACCTTGTGCGCATCGGCGTGGGCCACTTCTACGTCGTCGATTTCGACCTCGTGGAGGAGTCCAACCTGAACCGCCTGTACTTTGGCTACCATTCCACCGTGGGGCGGCCGAAGGCCGACGTGTTTGCCGAGTTCGCGCGCGACGTCAACCCTGAGGTCGAAATCGAGGTGCACAAGCGCTTTTTTTCCGGTGCCGACGCCGCGCAGGCCGTCGATGTCGATGCAGACTACCATGCCGACTGTATCGATTCTCTCAATGCGAAAGTGAGCCTCATTGAGGAGCTGTGCGGTAGGTATGCTCACTTTATAGCCGCAATGGGTACGGCAGGCCGTCTTTGTCCGGAAAGGCTCAAAGTCGGGTCAATCTGGCAAACAAAGGGCTGCCCGTTGGCCAAAAGTGTGCGCGTTCGGCTCAAGCATCGCGGTGTAACAGCAGACTTCCCTGTCGTGTGGTCGGACGAGGAACCAGTAAAACCTGTAGCACCAGAAAGCCTAAGTGGCGACCACCTGAACCGCGAAGGTGCAGCGCCTGTTTCCGGACGGGTTCGCATGGTACAGGGTTCTGGTCCATTCGTTCCGCAAGTGGCTGGTCACATTATAGCAAGTTGGATTACACGGCAAATCCTTGCAAACCTTACACATCTTAATCCGCCTTCGCAGGGAGTTTGAGCCTCGCGGACGCCGTGGAAACCCTGGAAGGCACTTTTTGCAGGCTTTATGCCTGCTAAGGGAGGCAATAGATGTTTTCCCCGCTTGAACCCTTCAAACTCGAGCGTTATTTTGCCCAGCATGAATTCTCCGCACAAATGCTTTTGTGTACCTCCGATTGCGAAAGCATGACTATAGACGAGCTTTGTGAGCTGGACCGCAAACATGGCGGCGACGGTGGGCAACTCGGCTCGACATGGCTGGGCTACACCGAGTCGCGTGGAAATCCTGTCTTGCGCGAGGCAATCTCCAAACTCTACACCGACATAGATCCAGACTCCATACTCCTTCATTCCGGCGCCGAGGAGGCTATCCTCAATTTCTACCTTGCAATGATTCGTCCCGGTCAAACGGTGATCGTCAATACGCCTTGTTATCAGTCGTTAAGAGAAATTCCCCGCGCTTTGGGCGCTACAGTCCTTCCTTGGGAATTACGGCTGGATGGTGCCGAGCTCCGTTGGGCGCTCGACATGGCAGAGCTCGGGTCACTACTGGGTAGCGCCGGTCATAACCCTCTTGTGGTGCTCAACATGCCACACAATCCCACAGGAGCCCTCTTATCCCGCGACGAATTCGAAGAGCTGGTTCGCCTGTGCAGGCTCTATGGTGCAACGCTTTTTATGGACGAGGTTTATCGCAATTTGGAGTTTGACGAAGCGGACAGGCTTCCTGCGGCTTGTGAAGCCTATGAAAAGGCTGTCTCACTCTCGGTACTCTCCAAAGCCTGGGGGCTTGCAGGTCTGAGAATAGGCTGGCTCGCAAGCAAAGATACCGAAACACTTGCAAAGGTTGCGGCGGTCAAGGATTACAACTCTATCTGTGCTTCTGCTCCATCTGAAGCCCTTGCCTTGCTCGCCATATGCCAAACGCACCCGATTATCGAGGCGAACCGAAAGCGCTGTGCAAAAAACCGCTTGGCCTTCTCAGATTTTTTCGCAAAACATTGTGAGCTGTTCGGCTGGATTCCTCCGGTGGCCGGATCGGTAGCCTTCCCCCGGCTAAAATCGAAAATGAGTGCCGACGACCTTGCTGCAGAACTCCTGCGGGACACCGGCGTGCTCCTTCTGCCTGGTTCGAACTATTCTTACGACCCGGCCTTTTTCAGGATAGGACTTGGGCGGAACAATGTGCCTGCTGCCCTCTCGATCTTTGACGAATGGATCACGGAAAACGAGCCCCGCTACCTGGCGGGAGTCCTGGCGTGAGTGCCGAGCCTTTCCAGTTAAGCTTCCAGTTAAGCTTCCTATCAAATCTCTGTTGAGCCCTTCGCTGAGTCTCTATTCGTGCCTTGGACACATCGAAGCTCAAGTCCCGGTGCTCAGTCTCCAAAAAGAAAAGCACGCGGATTTGTGGAACCAAGGGCAATCTTTAGTTCGGAATCCAGGCCGCTCCTGGAAAAATCGAGAAAGTACCTTAAGTAGGAAGGACTCTTCAGTAAATTCACAAGAAAGTCTGATCCGAACATAATCCTTTGTTGTACAATATCTTTTTGTGAGCTCGGCATTGCTGCAAGAAGGGCTATCAGAGAATCGTAGTAGCCTGGGTCAACACCGTTAAAGGAGATATCGGTGTAAATATTCGGGTATTCGAGCATCAGCGCTATGATACTGTCGCGCCAATCAGTCTTTGCGCCGCCTAGAATTGTTTTGCTATATTGGCTGCCAAAGTGCGCAAAATCGATGATAAGCTCGGGATACTCCTGCAAAGCGGGCCTGTAGCTTGCAGGGTCAGTCTGGCGCCACGCCGCTTCCATGCCAATCGTGCGGAATCCGCCATCGTCGCAATGAGTTGTGATGGGCACTTTGTGCTTCTCACAAAACGAATAAAGCAACTTTAACGTAGTCCTCTCCGTCCGATTGGCTGGCCAGGGATCAAAACCGAGTGGCGGATAGAGTTTTATTCCTCCAAAAAAGGCGCCCGGCTTGGAAAGATCGATCGAATCGGCATCTCTGAGACTTTCAAACACCCCTGCTGATCGTTCCCTCGTCCGCTCAAAGCCAGAAAACCATCTGTCCAGGAAGATTTCCATGCTCTTTGGCGTGTGGAATTTTGGATTCACCCCGAGGAAGGGACAGATTTCCAAGAAACCTGCAGGTCGCCTTCTCCGGTAAGCCCGAATTCCCATCAGAATATCCAGGATCTGCGCTTCGATCGGTTTATGAGGCGATTTGTTGTAGTAGGTATTCGAATGTAAAGTACCTGGCTGATCGAAGTCGATAAGAAGTGGCACCAAAATCAGCTTATCGTACGATGTGTCCCCCACAATGAGTTTCCCATCGCGCAAGACAGCTTCTTCACCCTCGTCCGCGCTATATTTTCCCGCCAGATCGTCTTCCATGATAGAGAAAATGTCTCCCGGTTCGTTTTCCATCACCGACAGGGTGTTGCGCAGCTTCTCTCCGCCGTTATGCAACAGCGAAGATACCAAATAATTGAACGACGTCGCCTGGCTATACAGAGTTTCGAGTGTCCGGCCGCGGACATTTTCCAACAGGGCCAGAAACGAAGGGTGGGCCAGCGTGTGCGCATGACAGTGAATATCGTAGAATTCGTTAATCATTGCTATGCCACCCGGAAACAGCCGGCACGGCCTTGTCCTTGCGGTTTGTAAACCAGACTCCAAAGACAATAAGGGCGGCGCCAAGCCATTGCATGGTGTTAAGCGGTTCTTTTCGTATAAAAACTCCAGCAAGTACCGTAATCACGGTTACCAGGTCCGAAAAAACCGAGGACTGCGAAGCCTTTAGTTGTGTAAGTGTATAATTGATGAGGAAGAAGGCAACCACCGAGGATAGAATCCCGAGGTAAAGGATGGCGTACCACACTGAAGCGCTGCGCTGAACAAGCGATGCAAGGGCCCTTGGGAAGGAGAGCCTTTGCAAACTGGGCGTCGTGCCAAGCGAACCGGTGAGCCAGCGAACAAACACGATTATTCCGTAGGATAGAGCGGCGGACCACATCATGGCAAAGGTTCGCTCAAAGTCGGTAAAAGTATCCGAGGCTTTACGCGACAGAACATTGAAAAAGGCAGCGCTCACCATCGCCCCAAGGAGGAAAAATAGGCCGCGCGGGGTACTTTCTTTCGGCTGGCCGCTTGAGGTCGTCGCTGCGCCTGCGAGTACGACCGTCGCAACTCCAAGTATAGAAAGCACAAGGCCGAGTGTCTGGCCTCGAGTAGTTCTTTCCTTGATGAATATGAGACCGAGAACCGCAACAAGAGCCGGAATAGCACCAATGATAATGCCAGCCATGCTTGTGGAAGATTCATTGACACCGTAGGTTTCACAGATAAAGTAGAGCACCGGTTGGAAAAAACACATCGCCAGAAGCGTCCAATGTTTTTTGCCTCTAAAATTGATCTTCTGCCAGCCTGTCAAAACGAAAAGCGTCATAAGGAGTGCTGCAACAAGAAACCGGACAAAAATCAGCTCCATGGGGTCCAACACATTGAGCGCGCCCTTTGTTACCAAAAACGAAAAACCAAAGATCGACGCATACGCAATGCCTGCCGCTATGCTGAGGCTGCGATTTCTTTCTTTCATTGACGCAGACATTATCATTGTGTCCCCTTCTACTCAAGAACTTACGCCTGTGGTATAGTTAAAATACAGGAAAAATAGAAAAAGACAGTTTGAAAGATGCTGCCTTTTGGACGATACTTTTTGCAGAGGAAAGCAATGGACAAAAGCGTGGAAGAGTTCTGGCAGGACTTCGAGAAGCAAACGGGAGAAAAAGTGCTTGCAAAAACGATGGGGCAGTCTTTTGCTTCGCCAAGCGACCGGGGGGATTGGGGATTATTGGTCCTTTCACCCACTGCGTTGCGTTTCCGCAAGACTCCTGGAGAAAACTGGCTCAATACACTTTTTAAGGCGGCGAAACCGCGGGTGCCCGAGAATATTGAAGATGATCTCGTAATTCCTTTCTCGGAAATTGTTTCTATAGTATCGCCTCAGAAGAAATTCCTGGATTTTCTCTTTGGTAGCCCCTTTTTCACATTTACGGTTGAATACAGACAAACGGACGTAATGAAATCCATACGTTTTGCTGTCGACACCAAGAACGACTTTTTCGTGCAACTGCAAAAGCTGTCTGGCCACGACTCAACCAACTAATTTCAACCAGGTAATTGCCAAGGCAGTGGTGCATGGGCCAGATCCTGAGCACACCACGAAGCGCCTGCTGCAAAAAGCACAGAGGCTTCAAAACTTGTGGTAATACCAAGGCAGCGAGCCCCAGCAGCTACTCCTGCCTTGATGCCGTTAACTGCATCTTCCACGACGAGGCAATCCTCAGGCTTTACGCCAATTCTTTCTGCTGCTAAAAGATAAATATCAGGAAATGGTTTCTTCCTTGTCATGTCAGAGCCCGTCAGCACGACGTCGAAAAAATCTGGATCAAGGCCAAGTGAGCGCAAATTGATAAGGACTTTGACTGAATCTGCGGCTGAGGCAAGTGCGATTTTGATGCCGTGTTCCTTGCATGCCTTTGGATAATCGTGCGCTCCTGGCAATACAAAACTCGTCTTTTGCGCCAGCTCGTCGTAGAATTCGTAAGCCCGGGCTTTTGCCCTGGGCAAATCGATCTCAAAGCCGTAATCGCGCGCAGGTCCTCCAATGAACATATCCTCGCCAGCGCCGATGTAGGGCTTAAAGGCAGACTGTGGCACTTCGACTCCGTACCATTCGCGATACATGCGCTGGACGGCCGCCGCTATCAGGTCTTCGGAATCCACCAGGACTCCATCCATATCAAAAAGAACACCCCGAATTGTTGTTTCTCTGGTAGTCATTTGCGTTGTCATTTGTGGGTCACTTTATCACAGACGAGCCAAACACAGGAAGAGTCATGGCATTGAGGGACAGTTGGGCGTTTCCCGGCTGCCACGAATCAGATTCTGCTGCGAGTTGCCTCTTTGCCTGCTTACGAGTATCTTTCTTGCAATGATCGACGTTTGTGACGCGCTGCTCAAATCCAACATCCCTTGTATGGAATATGGCTTGAGTGCGATTGATGCATACACAGGATTAACCCCGACTCAACCAACACAATTTATTATTGCAGAAG
>JAFIHQ010000101.1 GCA_017849315.1 Treponema sp. | reverse complement strand
GACAAGCCTATAGCCATCAGCCTTTTTCTCGAATACAAGTAAGTACTGAGGCTGAAGCCCATAGAGTAAGGCGAAGCGTTCGCCTTGCAAAGAGATTGCGGATCCGTAAACCCCTGAATACTTAGACTGCACATCCACGGCGTGAGATGGAAGAGTAAAAACAGTACGACCATTCGTATCGTCCAATTGCACGGAACCATCCAGGAACCCAAAAAGGGCAAGATTCTTGGCAACGGCGATACTTGTGAGCACACTGTTAAACTCGCGCGACCAACGCAGGTTACCTGTCGGGTTCATTTCTGCGACACCCATCTGATCGTTCCGCAACAAGAATATTCTGTTTTCGCTTATATATGGAATTCCATTTACTGGAACAAACACCGAGAATTGATCATCAATATTCGATAACCACACTCCCCCATTTTTGTGATCAGACTGAAGTAAGAAATGGTCGTCAAGTGCAAATCCGCCGCTAACGATTTGGTCAGTCTGGTGCCCAACGTAGAGGAATCTGCCCAGATCATCAAAATAGCCGTAGGTGTTCTGACCGACAAAAGCGTGATGGCTTGCATCCCCACCATTTTGTGACCCTTTGTTTCCGCTGCGCCCGTCCTGAGGGACTTCGTCCGAAAAGCCGTTCAAGACACCGTTGGCAGGGAAAGGGAATAGCCCGAGAGGACGCAGTAACAAAGGTGCCCGAACCGGGCGTGTTGAAAGTAGAATGTAGCCTAAGGCCGAAATCAGAATCGCCATGACAGCGCTGAGTCGTGTGTTTCTTTTATTGCTCCGAGCAATCTTCATTCTGGGCCGTCGCCTTTCACCTGGATTGTTCTATAATACATGGTGCCGCGCTAGAACCGCACTCAAACATCGTGCAACAGCGTCGCACCAGTTTCGACTATACTAGGAAAGTCAATTGGTTTATAGTAGCAGAACATTCAGAGTTGAGGATAGCACAATGTCGGAAACAACATCACAGACTCTAGACGCGCTTTTTGACGCTGCGATGCAGGCGTCGCAGAATTCGTATTCTCCGTATTCTCATTTTCGTGTCGGGGCAGCGATTCTTTGCGAGGACGGAAGCATCATTATCGGGGCAAATGTAGAAAACCGCTCCTATGGACTCACAAACTGTGCAGAACGCTCTGCGGTTTTTGCGGCCGTAAGTTCAGGAAAACGCGATTTCAAGGCTATAGCCATAGCCACTCCAGATGCGGACTACCCAGTAAGCCCCTGTGGCGCCTGTAGGCAGGTTCTGTCCGAATTCTTTCCTGGTTCTGCACCGCTGCAATTCGGCAATAACAAGAATTCCAGAACCACAACCACCATCGCGGAACTATTTCCGTTTGACGCCTTACACGAGCTGGCTCGGTGAGAATCTATCAAGCAGTTCTGCTGCATGGCTAAGCGACGTTTGGTTGTTGCGGTCTCCTGCGAGCATCCTCGCGATTTCTTCCTGGCGCTGGCTCCGATTTAGTTCATAAACGTTCGTTACCGTGCGCTCGCCTACAATTTGTTTTTCAACCTTAAACTGTGAGTCGGCATAAGCTGCTATTGAAGCAAGGTGTGTGACGCACAAGACTTGGTGTCCTTTTGAGATTTTCTGAAGGTATGAGCCTACTGCCACTGCGACCTCGCCACCAATTCCAGCATCGATCTCGTCAAAAATGAGCAACGGAATTGCATCTTTCGACGCCAGGACGGTTTTGATGGCCAATGCGACACGCGACAATTCGCCTCCGGAAGCAATCTTCGCAAGGGCTCGTGGAGATTCACCAAAATTCGGCGCTATCATGAATTCGATATTGTCCATTCCTGTGGGCTTTAGAACGACTTTACCATCCTCGGTTTGATTTCGATCTATGGCTACATGAAGCCTTGCCGACTGCATACCGAGGTCTGCCAGAATATTCTCAACCTTGGAAGAAAAGTCCTCTGCTGCGAGCCTCCGTTCTTGGGAGAGTTTCTGGGCTCTTGCGATCAAATCGCTTTGCAAGTCTCGGATCTCACGTTCCATAGCTTCGCGGTTGTCGTCCCAGGACGAGAGGGTAAGAAGGCTCTGTTTAGCGCGAGCCGCACGTTCCAACACCTCGTCCACTGAAGCACCATATTTTTTCTTGAGTCTTCTCAATTCGGCCAGCCGGTTTTCAACCCACGTCTGACGTTCCGGATCAAATCGAAGGTTCTCCCGATACGCACCAATACTTTCCGCAATATCATCCACCTCAAAAAAAGCAGCTGACAGTCTTTTCGATAGATCAGAAAGCCCTTGATCGATGCCACTGGCCACTTGAATATCGGAACAGGCCTTTCTCAAATTTGCAACAACACCACCATCTTCGGCTCCTGAACCGCTTAGAATACTGGACAGCTCTTGTACCGCGGCAAATAGTTTCTCGTGCTGGGCAAGGATTCTCTCTTCCTGGAGCAGAGCCTCTTCTTCACCGGAAGAAAGTTTGGCCGCTTCAATCTCATGCACAATAAACTCTAAGTATTCTTTTTCTTTTGAATGAGCCTCTGCCTCACGCACGGCAGCACGATACCTCTGTATGGCTGCGACCCACGTACGATACTTTTCTTCGTACAGAGTGCGCTCGCCCTCAAGAGAAGCATAGCTATCCAGGAGTTGACCGTGGAGATCCGCATTCATGAGTTGTTGATGCTCGTGCTGGCCATGAATATCCGCAAAAAGCGAGGTAAAATCCGAAAGGTCATTCCTGCTCACGCTCTGGTTTTGGATGTAGCAAAACGATCGGCCGTTGTTTCGGAAGCCACGCCTAAGATTCACTCTATAGTCTTCACATGCTATATCATGTTCGTCTAACCACTTACGCGCAAGTGGAGAGTCCTCCAGCAAGAGCGTACCAGAAACCGAACACTCTTCGGCTCCCTCACGTATTACAGAAGAGTCTGCCCTTGCGCCAAAAAGAAAGCTAATGGCTTCTACGACCAGGGACTTTCCAGCTCCTGTTTCGCCAGAGAAAACGACAAGCCCTTTGGGTAAATCGACTTCCACAGACTCGATAAGCGCAAAATCCCTGACAACGAGCCGTTCAATCATGCTCGTCCCCTGTCCAACCGAGCTTTGTTTTTAGTGCCCCGTAAAAGACTTTTTGCTTTGGCACAATAATCTTGGCAAAGAATTCTGCCTTCCTGAATTGCACCACGTCGCCCTGCAAGAGACTTATTTTCTCTTGCCCGTCGATAGTCAGCATCGCGCCAGATCTTCGTGTTTCTTCCACGCTCACGCTCACGCTAGAACTTGAAGGCAAGACAAGAGGCCGAGAAGCCAAGGTAAATGCACAAATTGGATTTATTACCATTGCCTGCATTTCGGGATGAAGTGCAGGACCGTCTGCGGCTAGATTGTATGCTGTAGAGCCCGTTGGTGTTGCTATTATGAGTCCGTCTGCGCGATAGTAACCGAAGGTCTCCGCATCGACTTGTAAACCCAGTCGAATCATTTTGGATATGCCTTCCGATGAAACCACGCCATCGTTGAGGGCGACGAAAGTACCGAGTACCTTTGCGTCACGTACCACACAAATGCTCAGCATCATTCTTCGCGAAACATGGACCCGTCCTTCTATCCAGGCACGGAAGGTTTCGTGCCAAGACTCACGTGTGTTGGCCGCAATGAATCCTAGAGTGCCGAGATTGACGGGAAGAATTGGCAATCCCTTGACTGCCGCTTTTCGTGCGACATAGAGCAGCGTACCATCTCCACCAAGACTAATAATGAGCGAGTAACTGTCAAAGTTTGGCATCCCCTCTGGATCACCTTGGAAAGAGAAGATATCCGCATGGTAGCCATCGTCTTCAAGCATTTTTTTGACAGTCATGCTCATTTCGGATGCGTTGTCTTTAAGTACGTTGCTCATGACGAGAATATTCTTATCAAGACTTTCCATACGCTCTCCCAGACGCTCTCCTAGTATCGCTTCCAACACCCTCCAGGTCCAGTCGCCTTTCTCCCTCCCCAATCTTGATGGTGTTTACGGAGTCGCCCAATGCTAAGGCAAGGTAGCAATTACCTTTTCGATGATCCCGGCCTCCCGGTCGCTGATTCGCTGATGAAGAGGGAATAGAACGGTTCTGCGCAAAAGTGCATGGGCTTCGGGGCACGCGTCGGTGGGGAAATCTTCTGCAGCGACAATGCTCGTTTCAAATGCAGAAGCACATTCAATTCCATTCCTCTTAGCATATACGAGCACATCGTTCATTCCTGATTCAAGGAGAATGGGAAAAGCGAACAATCCGCTTCTTCCGTCATCTATCTGTTTAAACGTCTTATGACGCGTACGGGCCAAGGCCTGCTGAAAACGCGATTCAAGTTCAAATCGCCGTTGTAACGATTCGTCAAGCTCTTTGAACTGTGCAAGCCCAAGAGCAGCATTGTAATCTGTCATTATCACTTCAGGTGGCAAGGTGTCTGTAATCGATTTGAGAATCGGCACGTTTCGCTTATTTCTTGTAAATAGAAGTGCACCCCCGCCAGTGTTTATGGCCGACGCATTTTCTGAAGCGTACAAAACAAAGTCACCCAAGGTTCCAGCCTCGGTCTCGGCGCGACGGGCACCTAGAGCTTGAGACATATCTTCGATTACCGGAAGTGTACTGGAATGCAACTTGGCAGGGTCAGAAAGTATGCCGAACGGTTCAAAATTAAGAAACGCAGAGCACCCCGTCGAAGTTATCTGCTCCATATTTGGAAGACAGTTTTCCAGCGAATAATCAATAAAAACAGGTTGAAATCCGCACTTCTTTATGGCGAGCATGTGATAAAAAGGTGCAAGAGCGCCTACTCCGACTCGTGCCCCCTGCTCGAGGCCAAGACGCTCAAAAGCGAAAGTTAGGGCATCATACGGTGTACGAAAGGCAACTCCAGCATCGAAATGAAGTTTCTCTTTGGCTAGCTTGGTATATTTCTCAGTAACCTGGCCTGGGCCAACGGAATCGGTCACCAGACAACTTAAAACCGAATCCATCTCTTTTCTTTTAAAGTATGAACAAAATAAAGGAATCATTGTCGGCAAGTCTATCATTGGTTTATGGAAGTTTACAATGCAAATTCTTTGCAAAGCAAATTCTTTACAACTTTTGTGTTCTTTGGGTTTCAGATTTTTGGCAAAAAAAAGCCTGGCGACGACCTACTCTTCCACCGAAAAGGCAGTACCATCGGCGTTAGAGGGCTTAACTTCCGTGTTCGGAATGGGAACGGGTGTGGCCCCTCCACAATAGTCACCAGGCAAATAAACAACACAAAGGG